>DATKDW010000039.1 GCA_035512495.1 Acidimicrobiales bacterium | reverse complement strand
TGCGACCTCGGGCTCGGCCGGGGCCGGGCGGGAGAAGAGCGGTGCCGGAGTCGGCTCCGCCGCTGCGACCTCGGGCTCGGCCGAGGCCGGGCGAGAGAAGAGCGGCTGCGGCTCGGCCGGGGCAGACGGGGCAGGATGAGCCTGTGGGGCGACCGGAGCTGCCGGAGCGACCGGGGCTGGCGCGGCGAGGGAGCGGAGGATCCTCGCTGGCAGCGTGACCCTGGCGGTGACGCCCCCAGCGTCGGAGGTGAGGGACAGGTGGACCCTGATCCCGAACCGGTCGGCGACCCGGGCGACGACGGCAAAGCCGAGCTGCGGGCCGAGGACGACGTCCTCGGCAGGCGGGCGGGCCAGGACGTCGTTGGCTGCGAGGAGGTCAGGGGTGGCCATGCCGAGGCCCTTGTCGACGATGGTGACCAGCATCCCGTCGGTCGCCGGCTCGGCCGTGACCGACACCCGGCTGAACGGCGGCGAGAACCCGGTGGCGTTCTCGATCAGCTCCGCCAGCAGGTGAGCGGTGCTCGCTGCCGCCGTCCCGTCGAGGGCGACGTCCATCGATCCGGTGATGTCCACGCGGGCGTAGTCCTCCACCTCGCTGGCGGCGGCTCGTAGCACGTCGGCGACGGGAACGGGCTGCCGGCGACGGCGGGCGGGGTCGGCACCCGCGAGGACCAGGAGGCTCTCGGCGTTGCGCCGCATCCGGGTCGCCAGGTGGTCGAGGGCGAAGAGGTGCTCCAGCTGGTCGGGGTCGGTCTCGCTGTCCTCGAGGTCGTCGAGGTAGCGCAGCTGGCGGTCCAGGAGCGACTGGTTTCGGCGAGCGAGGTGGAGAACGGTCTTCTTGACGCTGGCGCGCAGCGCGGCCTGCTCGTGAGCTGCACGGGTCGCGACGTCATGCACCGCGTCGAGGGCGGCCGCCAGCTGGCCGGCCGGACCGTCCAGGTCGCCGGCCAGTGGCTCGACCTCGGGGACCTCGGTGCCGGGGCGCTGGATGGCCACCACGGCGTGGCGGAGTGCTGCCTCTCTACGGCCCGCGGCCTCGGCGAGCTCCTCGAGGGGTTCGGCCTGACGCCGCTCTGCGCGCCTTGCGCCGAGGGCGGCCAGCCCGCCGACGACGAGGACCACAGCGGCGGCGATTGCTGCGGGCGGCACCGCGGCACCGGTGAGGTCGACCGACGTCGCAGCCACCGCGCCGGCGCCGACGACGGCGAGGCCGGCGAGCGGTGCCGCAGCGGTCGGTGGGATCCAGGTGTGGCGCTTTCGCTCCGGCACGTGGGGGCTCCTGTCGGGATCGGTCGTGGTCTGCGCCCGTGGTGCGGTTGGGCACGGTCAGTGGTGACTGTCAGGAGCATCGGCGGCCTGAGGGGAGGCCTTGAGGCAGAATGGCCGCCCTCGCCGGCACCGCCGGCCCCGCCCGAGGAGGCCACCATCGTCGACCCTCAGACCGCCGGACCCTCCCTCGACGGTGACCTGGCCGACTTCCCGGCCCCCGAGATCCTCCGCCTCCTTGCCACCAGCGGCGCCACCGGACGCCTGACCGTCGGCACCGCCGAGCCACGTCACGTCGATCTCCGGGGCGGCCTCGTGGTCGGTGCCGGGGGTCCCGATCGGCACACCGGCGACGATGACGCGCACGAGGCGGTGGTGATGACGGTCCTCGACCTGGTCGTGCTCGGGTCCGCCCCGTTCCGGTTCGACGCCGAAGAGCATGCCGGGGACGCCGCCGGGGAGGGTGCCGAAGGCGTCGAGGTGGCCGCGGTCCTCCACGACGTCGACGAGCGCCTCGAGGAGTGGCGCGAGATCGCCACCGTCATCCCCTCGACCTCCGTCGTCGCCCGCCTCGCCCCGTCGCTCCCGCCGGGAGCCGGCGCGGTCACCCTGGCCGAGGAGGAGTGGGCAGTGGTCGCCGCCCTCGACGGGCGCCGCACCCTCACCGACGTGGTGGTCGCCACCGGGACCGGCGCCTTCGACGTCTGCGCCCTGGTCTACCGGTTGGCCCGCCTCGGCGCCGTCGAGGTCGAGGGGGACTGATCAGCGAGGGGTCCGCGGGGCCTTGAGGCCCCCAGGGATGGGCCCGAGGAGCCTGGCCGAGGTGAGGAACCCGGTGTGGGCCACCATGCGGTGGTCGGGGCGGACGGCGTCGCCCTCGACGTGCCAGGTCCGCTGCAGGACCTCCACGGTCTGCGCCAGCTCGAAGTCGCTCTCGTCGAGCGCCTGACGGACCTTGGCGACCTGGATGACCGACGGGGAGTACGACACCAGGGTCCCACCTCCCCGCAGCGCCTTCTCGGCGTGCGGCACCGCCCGCCAGGGCTCGGGGAGGTCGAGGATCACCGCGTCGACGCCGCGCTCGTCGATCCCCTCGTAGACGTCGCGCTCCTCCACCCGGTACCGCTGGCGCGCCGCCTCCTCCCCCACGAAGGCGGCCACGTTCTGGCGGGCCCGCTCGGCGAAGTCGTCGCGCAGCTCGTAGCCGACGACGTCGGCGCCGGCTCGCACGAGGGTCATCGACAGCGCACCGGATCCGACGCCCGACTCAAGGACCCGGACCCCGGGGTGGATGTCGGCGAGGACCAGGATCGGCCCGAGGTCCTTCGGGTAGATGACCTGCGCACCACGGGGCATCCGCAGGACCGTGTCGGTGAGGGTGGGGCGCATGGCGGTGTAGCGGGCGCCGGTGGTGGAGCGGACGGTCACGCCTTCCTCTTGGCCGATCACGTCGTCGTGGGACGCCACACCCGTGTGGGTGTGGAACTCGCCGCCGGCGACGAGGGTGACCAGGTACTGCCGGCCCTTGGCGTCGACGACGATGATCCGCTCCCCCGCGGCGAGTGGGCGGTTCACCCTGGCCTCGGGGGCCGCACGGCAACGGGTTCGGCGCCCGCAGCGCGCTCGACGAGCCGACAGAAGGCGCACACCTCCGTGGTGGTGGGCGCGCCGCAGGACGAGCACTCCCCCAGCCCCTCCTGGCTCGCCTCGGTCCCGCCGGTGAAGAGGTGGGACGCCTTGTCGAGGAACTCGAAGTAGAACGCCGCCTTGGCTCCCGGGGATGCGACGTCGATGTCGTTGAGGGCCTCCTTGTACGCCAGGTGGCGGTTCCCGGTCGCCATGGGGCACTCCTCGACCTGGTAGTCGATCCCCCGCAGGACGCAGTACGCCGCCATCTCCCGCTCAGCCAGGCGCACGAGGGGCTTGATCTTGCGAGGGAAGCCCGGCCGGGCGGGCAGCACCGGCAGCTGACGACCCAAGTACTCGGTGTTCCAGCGCAGCACGTTGCCGAACAGCACTGCCGCCTCGTCGTCGAGGTTGTGCCCGGTGGCGACGGCGTCGTAGCCGCCCTCCAGTGCAGCGGTGTTGAACAGGTGGCGCTTGGAGAGCCCGCACGCCGAGCACGGGGCCCGCCGAGCGGCCTTGGCGCCCGTCGGCACGTCGAAGCCGTGATCGTCGCGGAGGTCGACCTCGACGAGGTGGAGGCCGCGCTGCTCGGCGAACGCCCTGGCGTGCTCGCCGGAGACGTCGCTGTACTCGCCGATGCCGAGACCCAGGTAGAGGCCGTCGGCCTCGTAGCCGAGGTCGACCAGGAGGTCCCACAGAGCGAGGGAGTCCTTGCCACCGGACACGGCGACGAGCACCCGCTCGCCCGGCGCCAGCATGTCGAACCGGTCGAGGGTGCGCCGGACCTGCTCCCGGCAGTGGCCGATGAAGTGCTCGGCACAGAAGTTGGCGTTGTGGCGTCGCACGTCGATGACGGCCGGGCCACGGCACACGCGGCACTTCACGACGCACCACCAGAGATGACGGGCCGGATCTCGACGGCGTCGTCGTCGGCGAGGACGGCGTCGCCGGGAACGAGGGTGTCGTTGCGGATCACGAGCACCGACTCACGGTTGAGCTCGAGGCGCCTGAGGAGGACCTCGACGCGCACGGGACCCTCGACCTCGATCACACGCCTGGGGTTGCGGAGGGTCACGTGCACGCAACCATGATGGCGGTGGGGCGACCGGCAGCGAAACCGGCCGCCGGCGTCAGCCCTCGACCTCGACGCCGGAGCCCCCGACGATGGTCACTCGCCGGTCGCCGTTGCGGATCAGGAAGGCACCACCGGGCTCGAGCTCCTGGCGGAAGACGACGACGGGCTTGTCCAGCTTGCGAAGCAGCTTCGCCCCGACCAGGACGACCCACACGACGACCCAGGCCTTCGAGCCTTCGAAGAGGCCCCGGGCCATCGCCTTCTTGCGCAGGACCGTGGTGATGGGCATCAGACGCGATGGATCTCGACCACGGTGGTCTTCTTCTTGCCCTTCCGCTTGCCCCAGGCAAAGGCGATGGCGACCACCACGACCGCCGCCACCGCGCCGGCGGCGATCACGTAGCTCCGGCTGGCATCGCCGACCTGATCGACCTCGCCACGGATCTCCCGGAGCTTGCGCTCGATGTCGTCGCGCGACACCTCGTCGGTGCTGGTGGCGTGCTTGCTGCTCACGACGTGGAGCCTCGCTTCTTGGTGGCGGACAGGGCGAGGGCGATCACCACGGCGCAGGCGACCACGGTGATGAGGTACGGCGCCCACGACCAGCTGCCCTCGAAGACCGTCGTCTGCGACTGCAGCGCCCGCAACAGGGCGACCGCCAGCAGGATGCCGCCGATGCCAACGAGGAACGAACCACCGATGCCGAAGGCCACGTAGCGTCCGAGGCCCTTGAGCGGCTCGACGGTCTGCTGGATGGCGTAGGTGCGGATGAGCTCCCACAGCTCGGCCACGAGGGTCGGCAGCGACTTGTCCTTCGCTCGGTTCTCTGGCACGGGCGCTCCTCGCGGGCCGGGGGTGCTGGGCGACGCCCGAAGGCGGCCTCGCCCTTCCTATCTCCCCGCCAGCCGGCTGGCAAGCACCAGGGACTAGGGGTGGGCGCCGGGCCGGAGCGGATCGAGCGCGGGGAGGTCCAGTGGGGCGGTGAGGATGGTGACGAGCATGTCCTGGAGGGCCCCGCCGTCGGCGCCCGCTTCGAGCCCGTTGGCCACGTAGGCGAAGCGGAGGCGCCGCCCATCGGCTGCTTGCACCTCGCCCACCAGGGCAGACACGGAGCGGATCGAGCCGGT
Source organism: Acidimicrobiales bacterium (assembly GCA_035512495.1). Taxonomy (NCBI): domain Bacteria; kingdom Bacillati; phylum Actinomycetota; class Acidimicrobiia; order Acidimicrobiales; species Acidimicrobiales bacterium. The sequence goes on along the minus strand of DATKDW010000039.1, from coordinate 98,330 downwards.
CTTGGCTCGCAGCACTCCGGCCACGTCGGTCCCGCGGTAGCGATGCGCCAGCGTCCCCGACTCCCCGGCCACCGACAAACCGGTGGTGATGGGACCAGCGGGGTCGGCCGTGGCCAGGACGTCGAGGAGGAGGCGGCAGGTGACCCGGTTGCCGGGGTCGAGCCCGGAGCCGTCGAGGACGCTCACCCCCGCGAGCGGGAGCCCCCTCGCGGCGAGGCTCTCGATGACGGCACGGGCGCCGGCGGCGGTGCTGCCCTGGCCGAGCACCCGCAGGCCAAGCTCCTTGAGGAGCAGCTCGGCGGTGCCGTTGTCGCTCTCCCGCAGCAGCTGGCGCACGAGCTCGGAGACGGGGGGCGACTCCACGCTGGCCAGGGGCACGGCGGGGCTCGGCGCCACCCCGGCTGCCGGCTCCCCCACCACTTCGATCCCCCGTGCACGCAGGAGCTCGGTGAGGACGCCCGCTGCCCCGACCGCAGGATCGGCGAACGGCAACATGGGGGGCACGCGCGAGAACCCGTCGTTGACCGACAGGGCCGACAGCGGCCCGATCTGGCCGTCCAGGGCGTAGCGGACGGGCCAGCTGGCCACGTAGCGCTGCTGGTCGTAGCGGCTCTCGTCGCCGATCACCCCACCGCGGACCACGGTGATGCCGGCGTCGCGAACCCGGTCGGCGACGGCCTCGAGCAGCGTCACCAGCGCCGGTTGACGGCGGAAGGATGCAGCCCAGTCAGCAGTGCCGAGCACGGGATCGCCGCCGCCGACGAGCCACAGGTCGCCCTCGACGATGCCCTCGACAGGATCAGCGGCGACGACGGCGGTCGTGACCAGGCGCTCGTCGGCCGGGAGGTGCTCGAGGACGGCCACCGCCGTGAGGAGCTTCAGCGTCGAGGCTGGCACCACCGGCTCGTTCGGGAGGTGGTCGACCAGCGTGCGGTCGCCCTGCTCGACGACCAGGCAGGACCCCGGTGGCGTGGCCTGGACCACGGCGTCGAGGGCGGCCACTTGGCGCCGTTCGGCCAACGAGGCGAGGAGCGCCGCCGGCACCCGACGGGGCGAGAGCACCGGTGCCAGCGGTGACGGCGCCTGCGCCACCGGGGCGGCGTCTGCTGCAGCGGGCACGTCGCGCACGGCGACCGCCGCGCAGGCGACGGCCACGAGGCCGAGGATCACGCTGGCCAGGTGACGGGGCACCCGGCGATGGTACGAGGGCGGGAAGGCCCGCCCGTGTCGTCTACAGGCCCCGGCGCTGGCGCCACCGGGCGTGGCGCCACAGGTGGTCGAGGGCGGTGACAGCCCGATTGGACGAGGCGTAGCAGAGTCGACCGCTGGCCCGGACCGCGGCCGGTCCTGGGTTGTCGGGGGTGGCGACCGCCAGCTCGGTGGCGGTCAGGATGGGCTTGCCCGTGCGCTCGCTGACCTCGGCGGCCGCCTCGGCGAACCGGGCGTCCTGGCGCTCGTGGTACGCCACGATCCGCTCGAGGCCGTGGTCCGGGTAGAAGGGGCCCTCTCGCATGAGGCGAGCCTGGTTCGACTGGATGCCGAGTCCCAGGTAGATCACGGCGTCGACAGCGTCGTGGCACGCGACGAGCTCCATGACCTCGGGGATGGTGTCGCGGGTCTCGCCACCGGCGAGGTCGACCGGGTTGTTTCGGCTCCACCGGGGTGGGAGCTTCTCGTCGATCGCGGCGAGGAGGTCGTCGGGCAGCGCCACCAGCTCGAGGGACGTGTGGGCGAGGGCGTCGGCCGTCACCACGCCCCAGCCGCCGGCGGTGGTCATCACCACCACGCGCGGCCCGGCAGGCAGCGGCTGGGTGGCGAAGGTGGCGGCGGCCTCGAAGGCCTCCTCGACGGTCGCGGCGCGGGTCACGCCTGTCTGGCGGCACACGCCGTCGAACACGGCATCGTCGCTGGCGAGGGAACCGGTGTGGCTGGCTGCGGCCCGTTGCCCGTAGGCCGACGCGCCCCCCTTCAGGAGCACCAGCGGCTTGCGCGCGGTGACGGAGCGGAAGCGCTCCGCCACTTGGCGGCCGTCGCGGATGCCCTCCACGTAGGCGAGACCGACCGCCGTCTCGGGGTCGTCGCCGAAGAAGTCGAGGTAGTCGGCGACCGTGGTGGCCGCAGCATTGCCGGCGGAGACGGCGCGGCTCACGCCCACACCCGTCTGCACCGCGTAGTTCATGAAGCTCGACACGAAGTTGCCGGACTGACTGGCGATCCCGATGCGGCCCGCCGGGGGGTAGGGGGCCACGATCTGCGCGCACAGCGACGACGGGGTCGAGAGCACGCCCTGGCCGTTCGGGCCGGCGAGGAGGATCCCGAGCTCGTCGGCGAGGGCCACCAAGTCGGCCTCGGCGGCCGCGCCCTCCTCCCCCGCCTCGCCGTAGCCAGCCGAGGTGACGAAGGCCGCCCGCACGCCCTTGGCGGCGCAGGCCCGCAGCAGGTCGGGGTTCGCTGAGGCGGGAGTGCAGACGAAGACGAGGTCGGCCTCGTCGTCAGGCAGGTCGTCGATGGAGGTGGCGCACTGGATCCCGAGGACTTCGCCGCCCTCCCGGTTGGTGGCGAAGACCCGACCCTGGTAGCCGCTGGCCAGGATGTTGTGCAGTGCCACGAACCCGAACTTGCCGGGGTGGCTGGAGGCGCCGGCGACGATCACGCCGCGAGGGTCGAACAGCGCCGAGAACCGCGTGGTGTCGCTCATCGGGCCTCCACCTCCAACAGAGCGTCGACGGCGACGGGCCGGCCTTCGGGGGTGATGATCACCGGGTTGAGGTCGGCAGACACCACGTCGGCCTCCGCCTCCGCCACCGCCGCCAGGGCGAGGATGAGGTCGACGACGGCGCCCCGGTCGACGGCAGCCTCGCCCCGAAAGGCACCAAGGAGCGACGAGGTCGAGAGGTCGTCGAGCATGTCCTCGGCGTCGACGCGTGCCAACGGCACCATCCGAAAGGTGACGTCCTTGACGGCCTCGGCGAGGATGCCGCCGACCCCGAGCATGACCGTCATCCCGAACTGGGGGTCGCGGTGCAGCCCGGCGATCAGCTCTCGGTTGCCGGTGACCATCGGCGCCACGAGCACCCCGACCTCACCGTCGTCCGGGGTGGCGGCGTCGAGGAGCTCTCTCGCCGCCGCGCGCACCGCCGCCTCGTCGCCGAGGCGGAGCCGGACGAGCCCCCGCTCGGTCTTGTGGGCGATGCCGTCGCCACAGAGCTTGGCGACGACGGGGAAGCCGATCTCGGTCGCTGCCGCCGCTGCGGCCTCGGGATCGTCGACGACGCGCTCGTCGGCCACGGGCACACCGTGGGCGGCGAGGCGGCGCTTCGACTCGGCCTCGGAGAGGGTGGAGGGCATGGCGGCGTAACGTAGTGGCCATGACGCAGGCGACCCCCGCCGGGCCCCTCGTCGGCGTCATCGAGGGCTTCTACGGCCGGCCATGGTCCTGGCCCGAGCGCTCGGTTGTCGCCACGTGGTGTGCCGAGCGGGGGATGACCCACTACGTCTACGCCCCGAAGGACGACCCGCTCCACCGCGAGCGCTGGCGGGAGCCCTATCCCGGTGCCGAGCTGGCGGCCTTCGGCCGCTTCGCCGACGGGTCGCCCCTGGCCCTGTCGTTTGCCATCTCCCCCGGACTCTCCATCGACGTCTCGTCCGCATCCGATCGCGATGCGCTGTGGGCAAAGGTCGCGAGCGTGCTCGAGCGTGGCGCGTCCTCGGTCGTGCTCGCCCTCGACGACATCCCCGACCGGGAAGGCCTGGGGGAGGAGCACGCCGCCCTCACCGCCTGGCTGCACGGCCGCCTCGACGGCGACGCAGCGCTGGCCCTGGTGCCCACCCAGTACATCGGCAGCAGGCCCACCGCCTACCTGCAGGCCCTGACCTCACTGCCCGACGACGTCGCCATCGGCTGGACGGGCGAGTCGGTCGTCAACGACACCATCACCGTGGCCCACGCCGAGCGGCGGACCGAGGCCCTCAGCGGACGGCCGCCACTGCTGTGGGACAACGTCCCGGTCAACGACGCCGTCATGGCCGACCGCCTCTTCCTCGGTCCGGTCCGCGGTCGCGAACCCGGCCTGGCTGGCGCCTGCAGCGGGTGGCTGGCCAACGCCATGGTCCAACCGACCGCCTCGCTGCTCCCGCTGGCGTCGATCGCTGCTCACCTGCGGGGCGACGACCCGTACGAGGCCTGGGCGACGACGGCCGACGAGCTCGGTTGGCGGCGCCTGGCCGAGGCGTGCGACGGCACCGAACCCAACCGCTTGGTCGACGAACTCCTCGGCGCGGTCGACGAGGCGGCGACGTCGTTGGCGGGCGATGCCCTGGCGACGTGGCTCCGGGAGGCCGAGGACTGCCAGGGCCCCGGGCTGGAGGACGAGGCCGGGACCTGGATCGACCAGACCCAGGCCGAGGCCACGGTGGGCAGGCGGGCCCTGCGCCTGCTGCGCACCGCCCGGGAGGCGACAACCGGTGATGACGCCGACGCCGTCCTCGGCCGGGCCTTCCGCCTGCTGGCCGAGTGGCCTGCCGTCCGCCGCAGCCCCCACACCGTCTTCGGGCCCCGGTGCAGCGCCCGCCCCGCCCTGTCCCAGCGAGCCGACGGCGGCTGGCGCCTACGCTCCGACGCCCTGCAGGAGGATGCCAACGCCCTCGACCGCCTCGCTCGAGCAGCGTTGGCGGCGGCATCGACGGTGACGGTCGGTGCTCCGGCGGGCGCATCTGTGATGATCTCGCCCATGCGCGCCTTCCGCATTGCCCTGCCGGCGTCAGATCTCGACCGGTCGCGAGCCTTCTACGAACGGGTTCTCGGGATCGACGCCGACGACACCGTCCCTTCCCGTTTGTACTTCCACTGTGAGGGCTTCATCGTCGCCCTCATCGATCGGGCCGTCGAGGCCCACGACGAACGACTCCCACTGCACCCGCTCCCCGACAACCTCTACTTCGCGACCGACGACCTCGACGCCACCTTCGATCGGGCCACGCACGTCGGAGCCGAGATCACCTCACCCATCGAGATGCGGCCCTGGGGCGAGCGGTCGTTCTACTGCACCGACCCCGACGGTCACTTGCTCTGCTTCGTCGACGACAGCACGCTGTTCCTCGGCCACGGAGCCGACTGGGACTGAGCGAGCAGCATCTGGGTCAGCTCGCTATCGAGCTCACGTCACCTCGAATTCGACAGCACGTTGGCTCAGCTGGCGGCGGCGAGTCCCACCAGGAGGTCGTGGGTGCGCTGGCGGGACGCCTTGCGGTCGCCTCCGACCGGGAAGGGGGCGGCCCACACGTCGGTGGCCCCGGCGGCGAAGAGCTGTCGGATCTGGGCCTCCACCGCCGCCTCGTCACCGATGATCGCCGCCTCGGCCGGGCCCGCCACCTCCCCGTGCTCGAGGATGCGCTGGTAGTTGGGCAGCTGGCCGTAGACCTCGAACTGGCTAGCGGCGACCTGGCGCGCCTCGTCGATGTCGTCGTGTACCGCGACGGGCAGGCCGGCGACGATCCGGGGCGCGGGGCGCCCGGCAGACTTGGCGGCACGGGTGATCCGGGCCGCCACGTGGGACTCGACGGCCCGGGCGTTGGCCATCCAGAGGATGGTGCCCGCCGCGCGCTCCCCCGCCACCCGGAGGAGTCGGGAGCCGAGGGCGGCGACGAGCACCGGGATGGGCTCGCCTCCGGTGATCGGCTGGGCCATGCCGCTCGGCTGCGCCCGCACCTGGTGGTCCTCGCCTCGGAAGTCGACGGTCTCGCCGGCCAGCAGGCTCGTGAGGATGGTCACGTACTCCTCGGTATGACGACCTGGGTGGTCGTAGGACAGGCCGAGGGATCCCTCCACCACCGGCTGGTGCGAGGGACCCACCCCGAGCACCAGGCCGGGGCGACCCATCGAGGCCACCACCGCCTCGGCCCGGTTGGCCTGGAGGACCGGATGGCAGAGGTACGTGGGCAGCACCGCCGTGCCGAGCTCGATGCTGGTGGTCGCCTTGCCGGCGTGGGAGATGGGCAACAGGGCATCGCCGGCCACCGCCCCGGGCAGCCACATCGAGGCGAAGCCGTCGGCCTCGGCCTGCACTGCCTGCTCCACGATCCGCTCGATCGTGGATCCCCCACCTGTCAGCCCGATGCGCATGGCCCGGAACGTACCGCGTCCGCCCCGCTCAGGGCTCCAGGGCGGAGCGGAAGAATGCCTTGACGTGGTCGAGGCGACGAGCGAGCGCCTTCTCGCCGAGCGGGTCCTCCTCGAGCAGGGCCTCCAGGAAGGCGGCGTCGCTGAAGTAGCTGAGGAGGGCGCCGTAGCCGGTGAGGAGCATCTGCGCGGAGTCCTGACGGCGGAACCTCCCGGCGTCCATCTCACGTTCGAAGAAGGCGACGGCTCGGCGGAAGTAGGGGGTGAGGGCGACACCGATGTCGATCCCGTGACCGCCACCGTCGATCGCCTCCCGCCGCAGCAGCCTGATGAAGTCGGAGTTCTCGGAGAAGAACTCGAAGCTGGCGTCGAGGACGTGGTCCACCATGGTCCAGCCCTCTCGCGGGCCCGCGACGGCCTGCTCGACCCGAAGCGCGAAGTCAGTCACGCACAGGGCCCAGACCTCCTGGTACAGGGCCTCCTTCGAGGCGAAGTGGTGCAGGAGGCTCTGGCGGCGGATCCCGACCTCGTCGGCGATGAGGTTGAGCGAGGTCCCGTCGTAGCCGTGCTCGGCGAATGCCCTCGTGGCTGCCAGGACGATGGCCTCTCGGGTCGAGGGGACCGACTCCTGAGATGCCATGGGCCGAGGGTACCGGGGTCCATCGGCCCGGCTCGGGACTCCACCACTCCCATGGCGGGCCGTAGGGTCGTCCTCGATGGCCTTCACCCTCACCGTCGCACGGGTGCTCGGCTGCCCGGACGCCCTACCGGGCCCCGCGACCGTGGTGATCGACTCGGGAGAGATCCGGGCGGTGACCCCTGCGGAGGCGGCGGCTGCCGTCGAGCCCTGGACCCTCGTGCCGGGCTTCGTGGACCTCCAGGTGAACGGCATCGGCGATGTCGACGTCGCCACCGCCGACGGGCCCGACTGGGCCCGATTGGACGCCCACCTCCTCGGCGCCGGCGTCACCAGCTGGTGCCCGACGCTCGTCACGGCGCCCCTCGACGTCTACCCGGCTCGTCTCGAGCGGGTGGCCGCCGCAGCCGTCAGGCCCGAAGAGGGACAGCCCCTGATCGTGGGTGCCCACCTGGAGGGCCCCATGCTGGGGGGCCGTCCCGGCGCTCACCCACCGGCCCACCTCCAGCCCGTCGACCTGGCCTGGTTGGACTCCCTCCCACCGGTGGTGCGGCTGGTGACGATCGCGCCGGAGCTCGACGGGGTCATCGACGCCATCGGCCTCCTCCGCTCACGCGGGATCGTCGTGAGCCTCGGGCACTCCGCCGCGGAGGCGTCGCAGGTCACGGCCGCAGTCGACGCCGGGGCCACCATGGTCACCCACCTGTACAACGGGATGGAGCCGCTGCACCACCGCCGGCCGGGCCTGGTGGGCGTCGGCCTCACCGATGAGCGCCTTGCCGTCGGGTTGATCGCCGACCTGGTCCACGTCGACCCCACGGCGCTGGCCCTCGCGTTCCGTGCCAAGGGGCCCGGGCGCGTCGTGCTGGTGAGCGACGCCGTGGCATGGCAGGCGGAGCGCATCGGCCGCACCGAGATCCGCCACGACGGGACGGCGCCACGGTTGCCCGACGGCACGCTGGCCGGGAGCAGCCTCACGATGGACGCCGCCATCCGCAACATCGTCGCGAGCGGCGCGGCGTCGCTCGAGGCCGCTGTCGCCGCCGCCAGCACCTCCCCCGCTGCCGTCCTCGGCCTGGACGACCGGGGCCTGGTGGCGCCGGGCCGGCGCGCCGACCTGGTGGCCCTCGACGGGGACCTGGAGGTTGTGGCCACTTGGGTGGGGGGCGTCCGGCGACCGTGAGGCCGTGCCACCCCCGAATCGGCGATCGTCGCCGGTAGGTTCCGAGGGTGACCTTCGCCGCGGCCCTCTCCCAGCACCCCCTGGCGACCCACGCCGTCGGCGAGGTCGTGGGCGAGGTCCTCGACGGTGTCGGTGAGGCCCCCGACCTAGCGCTGCTGTTCGTCAGCACCGCGCACACCGGGGCGGTGGACGACATCGCCGGGGCCGTCCGCGACCTCCTGCGGCCGTCGACGCTCCTCGGCTGCACCACCGCCACGGTGGTCGGCGGCGGGCGCGAGGTGGAGCAGGGGCCCGCCATCGCCCTCTGGGCGGGGGCATCGGTGGCGGCGACACCCTTCCGGCTCCAGGCCGAGGTCAGCCCTGACGGAGCGGCCGTCAGCGGGTTCCCCGAGCGCGCCGATCTGCCCGACGACGCCAGCGGGGTGCTCCTCCTCGGCGATCCCTTCACCTTCCCCGCCCACGAGTTCGTCGAGGGCCTCCGCGACCAGACCGGCCTCGACCTGCCCGTCGTCGGCGGGCTGGCATCGGCTGCTCGGGGACCCGGCGGCAGCCGTCTCCTGCTCGACGGAGGGATCGTCGACGACGGGGCGGTGGGGGTCGTGCTCTCCGGCGTCGAGCTGTCGACCGTCGTGTCGCAGGGCTGCCGCCCCATCGGCAGCCCGATGGCGGTCACCCGCAGCGAGCGCCAGGTGATCTACGAGCTCGCCGGGCGTCCGGCGCTGGAACGGGTCCAGGAGATCGTCGCCGGCCTCGGCCCGGAGGACCTCGCCATGGCCCAGCACGGTCTGCACCTCGGCCGCGTGATCGACGAGCAACAAGCCGACTACGGCCGAGGGGACTTCCTGATCCGCAACGTCATCGGCGGCGATCGCGATGCCGGCGCCATCGCGGTCGGCGACGAGGTCCAGGTGGGCGCCACCGTCCAGCTCCAGGTGCGCGACGCAGATTCCGCCGACGAAGACCTGCGGCGCATGCTGCACGGCCGTGCCGCCGACGCGGCCCTCCTCTTCACCTGTGCCGGGCGCGGCTCGAACCTCTTCGGGGAGCCCGACCACGACGCGCGGACGGTCGACGAGATCCTGGGGCCGCTCGCCATGGCCGGCATGTCCTGCGCCGGCGAGATCGGGCCCGTGGGAGGGCGCAGCTTCCTCCACGGCCTCACCGCCTCGCTCCTGATGCTCAGCGACCCGGCGGGCCCAGCCTGAGGCCGCCGGCGCGCCCCGCCCCGCTGGGTAGGGTTGGCGGTCCTCCGTTCCCGAGACCCGATCAGGTGGTCAGTCGATGAAGAGCCTCGAGACCTGCGAGCAGCTGGCCCAGCAGCTGCGCGTCGACTCCGTCCGCCAGGTGGACCGAGCCAGCTCTGGCCACGCCACGTCGTCGATGTCGGCCGCCGACCTCATGGCGGTGCTGCTCACCGACCACCTCCGCTACGACTTCGACCGACCCGACGACCCGTCGAACGATCACCTGATCTTCTCCAAGGGTCACGCCTCACCGTTGCTCTACGCCGCCTACCGGGCGGCGGGGGCCATCACCGACGACGACTTGATGAGCTTCCGCGCCTTCGGGAGCCGGTTCGAGGGTCACCCGACCCCGGTCCTCCCGTGGGTGGACGTCGCCACCGGATCCCTCGGCCAGGGCCTGCCGATCGGTGTGGGCATCGCCCTCGCCGGCGCAAGGCTCGACCGCATCCCCTACCGAGTGTGGGTGCTCTGCGGCGACAGCGAGATGGCCGAGGGGTCGATGTGGGAGGCCTTCGCCCACGCCGCCCACGAGAACCTCGACAACCTGACCGCCGTCATCGATGTCAACCGATTGGGTCAGCGGGGCGAGACGATGCACGGCTGGAACCTCTCCGCCTACAGCGAACGGGCCCGTGCATTCGGCTGGCACGCCATCGAGGTCGACGGCCATGACCTCGAGGCGATCGACGCCGCCTACGCCGAGGCAGCTGCGACGACCGGGCGCCCCACCGTCATCGTGGCCAGGACGGTCAAGGGCAAGGGCGCCTCGGCCGTGGCCGACGCCGACGACGCCCACGGCAAGCCCCTCGCCGACGCCGACGCCGCCATCGCCGAGCTCGGTGGGCGCACCGACCTCACCGTCGAGGTGAACGTGCCCGTGGGTGGCACCCCGCACCGCTTCGACGTCGGCACCATCGACCTACCCCGCTACGAGGTCGGCAGCGAGGTCGCGACCCGCAAGGCCTACGGCGAGGCGCTCGCCGCCCTCGGCGCCGGGCGTGGCGACGTGGTAGCCCTCGACGGTGAGGTCAGCAACTCGACGTTCTCGGAGATCTTCCGGGACACCCACCCCGACCGCTTCTTCGAGATGTACATCGCCGAGCAGCAGCTCGTCGCCGCCGCGGTGGGCATGCAGGTCAGGGGCTGGGTCCCCTTCGCGTCGACCTTCGCCGCATTCCTGAGCCGAGCCTACGACTTCGTGCGCATGGCAGCCATCAGCCGTGCCGACCTCCGGCTCTGTGGCTCGCACGCCGGGGTCTCCATCGGCGAGGACGGCCCGTCACAGATGGCCCTCGAGGACCTCGCGTCGCTGCGAGCCATCCACAGCAGCACCGTCCTGTACCCGTGCGACGGCAACCAGACGACCCGTCTCGTCGAGCTCATGGCCGACCTCTCCGGCATCTCCTACATCCGGACCACCCGAGGAGCCACCCCGGTGATCTATGGGCCCGACGAGACCTTCGCGGTCGGGGGGAGCAAGGTGCTGCGGTCGTCCGACGACGATGTCGCCGCGCTGGTCGGAGCCGGCGTGACCCTGCACGAGGCCCTCAAGGCGGCCGACGCCCTGGCCACCGAGGGGATCGCCGTGCGGGTGATCGATCTCTACTCGGTGAAGCCGGTCGACGTCGACACCATCCGCCAGGCCGCCGGCACCGGGCTGATCGTCACGGTGGAGGACCACTGGCCCGAGGGCGGCCTCGGTGACGCCGTGCTCGATGCCCTCGCCGACACCACCGATCCGGTCCGGGTCGTCAAGCTCGCCGTCGCCGGCATGCCCGGCTCGGGCAAGCCCGACGAGCTGCTCCGCTTCGCGGGCATCGACGCCGAGACCATCGCCGCCGCAGTGCGCGACGGCGTGCGCACCTGATCCGATGCCCAGGCTTTCCGATCTCTACGGCCAGCAGGGCCAGAGCCCTTGGCTCGACAACCTCCGACGCGACTGGCTCCAGGACGGGACCCTGCAGCGCTGGCTGGACCGAGGGGTCAGAGGGGTCACCTCCAACCCCACCATCTTCGAGAAGGCCATGTCGAGCGGCACCGCCTACGACGCGCAGCTCCGCTCCCTGATCCAGGACGGGGCGAGCGTCCTCGACGCCTACTGGGCGATGGTCAAGACCGACATCGTCGATGCCCTCGACCTCCTCGAGCCGCTCCACCAGCGCAGCGACGGCACCGACGGATTCGTGTCACTGGAGCTGGCGCCGGACATGGCGAGGAACACCGCGGCAAGCATCGAGGCGGCCCGGGCGTTCCACACCGAGATCGACCGCCCCAACCTCTTCGTCAAGATCCCCGCCACCGAGGAGGGCATCCCCGCCATCCGGCAGATGATCGCCGAGGGCCGCAGCATCAACGTGACCCTCATCTTCAGCATCGAGCGCTACGACGCCGTGGTGGAGGCGTACCTCAGTGGCCTCGAGCAGCACCTCGACGAGCGCGGTGCCGACACCGACCTGGGGACGGTCCGCAGCGTCGCCTCCTTCTTCCTCAGTCGCGTCGACACCGAGGTCGACCGCCGCCTGGGCGATCTCGGCACCGCGGAGGCATCGGAGCTCCGGGGTCGGGCGGCGGTGGCGCAAGCCAAGCTGGCGCACCGCCTCTTCCAGGACCGCTTCAGCGGTCCGCGCTGGGATGCCCTGGCGTCGAAGGGGGCGCACGTCCAGCGGCCGCTGTGGGCCTCGACCTCGACCAAGGACCCCAGCTACCCCGACACCCTCTACGTCGACACGCTCATCGCCCCGGACACCGTGAACACCATGCCCGAGGACACCCTCGAGGCCTTCGACGACCACGGCACCGTCGCCCGAACCGCTGACGACGGCGTCGAGGAGGCCGAGAAGCTCTTCGCCCGGCTGGAGGAGCTCGGGATCGACGTCGAGGACGTGTCCCGGGTGCTGGAGAAGGAGGGGGTCGACAAGTTCGCGACCTCGTTCGACGACCTGATCCAGACGCTGGAGCGCAGGGCCAGCGCCCTCGACCCCGACGGGTAGGCACCTGGACTGACCAGAGGCAGATAGCACCGACGGGCTATGGCCCGCCGCGCGCAGGTCAACGACACTGAGTGGGTGGTCGCGCGCAGACGGGGACGACAGTGATCAGCGACCCCTCCACCCTGGGTTCGCTCAGGCTGTCCGAGGAGTTGCCGAGGGACCCGTCCTGCGCGTCTCGAGCCCGCCACCTCGTCGCCAAGACGCTCCACGACTGGGACCTTCCCACGCTGGTGGAGCCGGCCACGATGATCGCCACTGAGCTGGTGACCAACGCGCTCCGGCACGCCCAGGGACCCATCAGCCTCTCGCTGCGGATCTCCAACGGCCTCCTCATCCGGGTCATCGACGGCAGCTCCGCGACCCGTCCGAGGGTCTCGCCCCTCCGGGAGGAGGAGAGCGACCGCGGTCGGGGGCTGGTCGTGGTCGACAGCCTGGCCGACGCGTGGGGCGTCCAGCTCCTCCCCCACGGAAAGGCGGTCTGGGCCCGCCTCGACCTCCCTGCCGAGCTTGCCCCCTTCGACTCGACCTCGCCACCGGGGGCCGAGCGCTTCGAAGCGCTCCTCGCCCACACCAGCGACATCATCGCCGTGCTCGAGGACGACGGGACCATCCGGTACGCCAACCCGGCGGCGGCCAACCTCATGGCGCTCGAGGGCGACATCACCGGCACCAACGGCTTCGATCTCGTCCACCCTGAAGACCGTGAGCGGGCGATGGCGTTCTTCAGCGAGCGGTTGGAGTCCCCCGGCGTGGGCCGACCCATCGAGGTGCGCGTGTTCTTCGGGGACGGCATGTGGCACACCGTGGAGGTGGTGGTGAACAACCTCCTCGACGACGAGGCCGTGCACGGGGTCGTGCTCACCATCCACGACGTCACCGAGCGACTTGCCGAGCAGGCCACCCTCCGTGACAGCGAAGCCCGGCTGCGCTCGCTCGTCGAGCACCTCTCCGACGCCATCGTCGTGCTCAACGAGGGTCTCGAGGTCACCTGGGTCAGCCCAGCGATCGAGCAGATCATCGGTGCACCCGAGGACACCAACATCGGAATGAGCGCCTTCAACGACATCCATCCGGGCGACATCGAGCAGGTCAGCTCGCTCCTGTTGCAGCTCCGCGACACCCCAGGCGAGACCGCCTCCATCGAGCTGCGCCTCCAGAACCTCCAGACGGGGTGGCGGTGGATCGAGGCGACGGCGGTCAACCGCTTGCTCGACCCCAACGTCAACGGCATCGTCTGCACCCTGCGGGACGTCACCGAGCGCAAGGCGTTCGAGGAGCAGCTGCAGTTCCAGGCCCACCACGACCCCCTCACCGGCCTCCCCAACCGCTCGCTCTTCCTGGAGCGCCTCGCCGAGTCGCTGGAGGCGCTCGACCGCCAGACCACGGGTCTGGCGGTGCTGTTCTTCGACCTCGACCGCTTCAAGGTGGTCAACGACAGCCTCGGGCACGAGGCCGGCGACGAGCTGCTGGTGATCATGGCCGACCGGCTCCGGGGCGCCATCCGCGCCGGTGACGTCGTCGCCCGCTTCGGAGGCGACGAGTTCACCGTGCTGTGCCGGAACGTAGTCCGCCTCGAGACGGTGGTGACCGTCGCCGACCGCATCGCCAGGATCATGGGCGAGCCGTGCGCCATCGGTGACGAGGAGGTCGTCCTGCGCATCAGCGGAGGCATCGCCATGGCGACCTCGTCGGACGCGACCCCAGAGTCGCTCCTCCGCGACGCCGACGCCGCCATGTACCACGCCAAGGCCCGCGGGCGGGCCCACTTCGAGGTCTTCGACGAGACGCTCCGACGTGACGCAGTCCGGCGCCTCGACACCGAGGTCGCGCTGCGCCGGGCGCTGGAGTGCGGCGGGCTCGATGTCCACTACCAGCCCCTCCTCACCCTCGCCGACCGCCGGATCATCGGTGTCGAGGCCCTCGTCCGGTGGACCGACGCCGACCTCGGGCCGGTGGCCCCGATCGAGCTGCTGGCGGTGGCGGAGGAGACCGGCCTCGTCATCCCCCTGGGAGTGCAGATCCTCGAGCAGGCGGTCGGCCAGCTGGCGTGGTGGGACGCGCACGGCCACGTGCCACTCACCATGGCGGTCAACCTCTCCGCCCGTCAGCTCGGGGCCGCCGGCCTGGCCCAGGAGGTCCGCCGGATCATCTCGAAGGCGGGCATCGACCCCGCCCGGCTCCACCTGGAGATCACCGAGAGCGCGGTGATGGAGGACATGGACGCGGTTCACGCCTCTCTTGCTGCCCTGCGGTCGCTGGGTGTCAAGCTGGCGATCGACGACTTTGGCACGGGCTACTCCTCGCTCGCCCACCTCCACCGCTTCCCGGTGGACCAGCTCAAGATCGACCGCGCCTTCATCGACGGCCTCGGCCGCAACCCGGAGGACTCTGCCATCGTGGCGGCGATCGTGAGCCTGGCGTTGACCCTCGGCTTCACCTCGGTGGCGGAGGGGGTGGAGACGGACCTCCAGCTGGCCGAGCTGCGGACGCTCGGCTGTGACCAGGGGCAGGGGTTCCTCTTCGCCTCCCCAGGCACGGCCGACGACATCGCCGCCCTCCTGGACGTCCAGAGCACGGGGTAGGGCTCGGGCTCAGCCCGGATCCGGCGACGGGAGCAACCGCGCCGCGGGCGAGACCACGGCAGTGGAGCCCGGTGGTGAGAGCCGGACGAAGTGGTGCTCGTGGCCTGCCGCCGCTGCGTCGCCCACGTTGCTGAGGAAGGCGCTGCGCGATCGGTGCCATCCGGCCTCGACGTAGCCGAGCTGAACGGTGTCGAGCCGGGAGAGGTAGGGGTCGCGGGCGGGGTCGACGGCGTCACGGAGGTCGGCGTAGAGGCGCTCCCTCGCCGGGCCCACCAGCAGGGAGGTCCTGCCGGCTTGCGCCTCACGCTGGGTGCGCGGGGCGAGGTACTCGATCACCGGGCGGTCGTCGGTGTTGAGGGCGTGGCCGGCGAAGATCCCGCTGGCGGTGACGTTCCCGGCGTAGAGGCGGAGCAGCAGGGCCTCGAGGGCGGCTTCGCTGACATCGTCGTCGACGAGGTGCCGAGCGTTGCGCGCCGCGGTGGCCGGTGCCACCGGGCGCGAGTCGACGTGTCCCACCAGCCCGACGATCGAGCGCTCGGCGAACAGGTCGCCCCGCCAGAGCACCACCTCGTCGAAGGCGGCGTCCATGGTGTTGGCGATGACGCCCAGCTCCCGCTCGGACACCTGGTAGAGCGGCACCCACTGGACGAAGATCCCCCCGGGCGCCAGGCGGGTGCGAACGGTCTCGAAGTGCTCCCGCGTGTAGAGGCTCCCCGTCCCCGCCCGCCACGGGGTGAAGAGGTCGCTGATCACCAGGTCGAAGCGCTCGGTGCTGCGCCGCAGGCACCGCCGGCCATCCTCGGCATGGATCACGACCCGGGGATCGTCGTAGAGGCCGTTCGTCCAGGGCCCGAAGTGCTCCTCGCCGAGGGCGATGACGTCACGGAGCAGCTCGCAGACGACGACCCGTTCGACTGGGAACGCCAGGGCGGCTCCGGCGGTGATGCCCGTGCCCATGCCCAGGAAGAACACCGAGCGCGGGTCCGGGTGCAGGAGGAGCGGCAGGACCGCCTGGTTGCGTTCGCCATCGAGGCCGGCGCTCCCGCCGAGGGTGTAGTGGTTGTCGACGCGCATGGTCCGGTCCACGCCCCGGGCCACCACGGCCACGGTGGCCCGGGCTCCCTCCCGCACCTCGACCACCCGCTCGTCATCCCTCCGCAGGTGCACTCGGTCAAGGCCGTCGAGGGGCGCGAGGAGGAGCGCGAGGGCCACTGCCGCGGCGGCTGCGGCGACGCCGACCCGGCGGGGTGAGGCGCGCGAGAGGGCCAGAGCGACGACCAGGGCCGGGTAGATGGCGGCGAGGCCGAGGAGGGTTCGTGACGAGCCGACCAGTGGGAGGAGGACGAACCCGGCGACGAGGGAGCCGAGCACCGCGCCGACGGTGTTGACCGCCACGAGCCGGCCGATGGCGTCGCCCGGCTTGCGCCCTGCGTCCTGGAGGCTTCGCAGGAGGTACGGCAGCACCGCGCCGAGGGCGATGCCCGGCAGGAGCATGACCGGCACGATGAGTCCGGCGACCGCGGTGAGGTAGGGGAGCCAGCCGAGGCCGCCCCCGAGCTCGCCGAGCCCGCCGGTCATCTGGTGCAGGAGCCACGGTGAGAGAGCCACCAGGTAGCCGGCGACCAGGAGGAGGCAGCCGAGCAGGACCTCCGGGCCGGGCCGGCGGATCCGGCTCAACAGGTTGGCGAGGGCGGCGCCGAGGGCCAGCGCGACCAGGAAGGTGGTGAGGACGAGGGCATAGGTGTAGGCGGAGTTCTGCAGCACCTGGGCGAAGAGACGGGTCCACACCACTTCCACCGCGAGCGTGGCGAAGCCCGAGGTCAGGGCCACCACCCACACCACCCGGGGCACCACACCCCCAACAGGTGGGGGCGTCTCACGGGCGGGCAGGCGCTCCGGTTGGGGGAGGGGGATCGTCTGCTCCCGCCGTGCCAGGGAGACGGCTACCACGCCGACGACCAGATCGACGCCCACGGCGAGCAGGTACGTCCCCCGCAGCCCCAGGGCCAGGGGCAGGACGAAGCCTGCCGCGAGGGCGCCCGTGGCCGACCCGGCGGTGTTGACCCCGTAGAGCACGGTGCCGGTCCTGGCCAGCCGGCTCGGCCGGCGGACCAGGTGCTGGCCCATGAGCGGCAGGGTGCCCCCCATGAGGAACGACGGCGGCAGGAGCAGCGAGGCAGCGATCACTGCCTTGGTGACCGTGTCGAGCGCTGGCGCGTCCATGAGGCGAAAGAGGGCGGGTTGGACGGCGTGGTAGGCATCGATCACGACGAAGTGGCCGAGGGCGGTGAGCGCGACCCCGACCTCGACGAGTCCGAAGAGGCGAAGGCTGCTGGAACCTGCGGTGGAGCGCTGGCCCCAGAACCACCCGCCGGCGGCGATGCCCGTGAAGAAGATGGCGATGGTCAACGCCGCCGACTGCGCCGTGCTCCCGAGCAGCAGGCCCAGCTGGCGCGCCCAGAGCACCTGGTAGACGAGCGCGGCGAAGCCCGAAGCGAAGAAGAGGGCGAGCAGGAGCCCGGAGGTGCTGCGTGAGAGGGGTGGTGAGGCGCCGGTCATGTCTGGACCGGGCGACAGGCTACCGGGGGCTGCACCGGTCCCCCGCCGGAGTCAGTTCTGAATCGAAACCGACGTGCTATCTTCCCTCGGTGCCCGAGCCCGCCCTCGACGTCTCCCGCCAGCAGGACTGCTCGATCGCCCGCACCCTCGAGGTCATCGGTGACCGGTGGACCCTCCTCATCCTCCGCGACGCCTTCCGAGGCGTTCGTCGCTTCGACGCCTTCCAGCGCGACCTCGGCATCGCCCGGAACCTCCTCGCCAACCGCCTCGGCAAGCTCGTCGACCACGGGGTCATGGAGCGCCGCCGCTACCAGACCCGTCCCGAGCGCTACGAGTACCGGCTCACGCCCAAGGGCATCGACCTCTCCCCCGCCCTGGTGGCGCTGATGCGCTGGGGCGACAAGCACCTGAGCCCCGACGACGGCCCGCCGCTCGACCTCGTCCACGGTCGCTGCGGCGACGTGCTCGACCAGCACTTCGTGTGCTGGACCTGCGACGAGACCGTTGCCCCCACCGCCATCCGGAGCCGACCGGGCCCCGGTGCCCACAGCACCTCCACCGCCTGACGCCCCCCATCACCCGGAGCCCCCACCGTGCCCCCGATCGACCTCATCACCGCACCCCTCGACGCCCTCCTGGCCGAGGCCGCATCGATCCGCGACCGAGCCCATGGCACCCGAGTCACATACTCCCCCAAGGTCTTCATCCCCCTGACCCACCTCTGCCGGGACCGCTGCGGCTACTGCACCTTCGCCCAGCCCCCCGCGCGGGTGACGGCGCCCTACCTGTCGTCCGACGAGGTGCTCGACATCGCCCGAGCGGGCGCGGCGGCGGGCTGCCACGAGGCGCTGTTCACCCTCGGGGAGCGCCCGGAGCTCCGGTACCCCGCGGCCGCCGAGTGGCTGGCGGCGAACGGTCACGACTCCACCGTTGACCACCTCGTCGCCATGTGTCGCCTCGTCCTGGAGGAGACCGGCCTGCTCCCCCACGCCAACGCAGGTGCCCTCGGGATCGACGAGCTCGCACGCCTGCGGCCGGTGTCGGCATCCCAGGGGATGATGCTCGAGTCGCTCAACCCTGACCTCGCGGCCCACCGGGGCTCCCCCGACAAGGAGCCGGCCCGCCGCCTGGCGACCTTGGAGGCCGCCGGTGAGCTGGCGATCCCCTTCACCACCGGGATCCTCGTCGGCATCGGTGAGAGCCGGGAGGACCGCATCGAAGCACTCGAGGCCATCGTCGCCTCGCACCGTCGCCACGGTCACGTGCAGGAGGTGATCGTCCAGAACTTCCTCCCGAAGGCGGGCACCGCGATGCACACCGCCGAGCCGTGCCCCGAAGACGAGTACCTCTGGTCGGTCGCGGTCGCCCGTCTGCTGCTCCCACCCGAGGTCCACCTCCAGGCGCCACCGAACCTGAGCGACGACTTCGGCCGGTTGCTCGACGCCGGCATCGACGACTGGGGCGGCGTCTCCCCCGTCACCCCCGATCACGTCAACCCGGAGCGGCCGTGGCCCGCCATCGAGCGCCTCGCCGTCGCCACCGAGGCACGGGGCAAGGTCCTGGCGCCGCGGCTCACCGTCTACCCCGAGCACGTGCGCGACCCGCAGCGCTGGCTCGACCCCGCCCTGCGCTTCCCGGTGATGGACCGCTCCGATGCCGAGGGCCTCGGCCGCGACAGTGCCTGGTCGGCGGGCGGCGACACCCCACCACCCATGATCCTGGTCGGCACCCCTCGAGCCGGTGGGGCCGTGGCCGAGGTGCTGGCTGGGGTTCGTGCCGGCGCCGAGGTCGGTGAAGACGAGATCGTCACCCTCTTCTCGGCTCGCGGCACCGAGATCGGGGCCGTTGCCGAGGTGGCCGACGAGCTCCGGCAGCGCGCCGTCGGCGACGCCGTCACGTGGGTGGCCAACCGGAACATCAACTACACCAACGTCTGCACCTTCAAGTGCCGCTTCTGCGCCTTCTCCAAAGGTCCGCTCTCCCTGAACCTGCGGGGCAACCCCTACCTCCTCACCCTCGAGGACATCCAGGGACGGGTCATCGAGGCGGTCCAGGAGGGTGCGACCGAGGTCTGCCTCCAAGGGGGAATCCACCCGGACTTCGACGGCGACTACTACATCGACGTGACCCGGGCGGTCGCCGACGTCGCACCAGGCATCCACATCCACGGGTTCACCGCCCTCGAGGTCACCGAGGGCGCCAAGCGCCTCGGCGAGCCCCTGGCCGACTACCTCCGCCGTCTGATGTCGGCCGGGCTCAACACCCTCCCCGGCACGGCCGCCGAGATCCTCGACGACGAGGTGCGCGCCGAGCTGTGCTCCGACAAGGTCGACACCGAGGAGTGGCTCGACGCCCACCGCACCGCCCACTCGGTCGGTCTGCGCTCCAACATCACGATCATGTTCGGTTCCATCGAGCGGCCCCACCACTGGGCACGGCACCTCATCCGCACACGAGCGCTCCAGAAGGAGACCGGCGGCTTCACCGAGTTCGTGCCGCTGCCCTTCGTGCACATGGCGGCCCCGATGTACCTCCAGCGCAAGAGCCGTCGAGGTCCGACGTTCCGGGAGTCGCTGCTGATGCACGCCGTGGGACGCATCGCCTACGCCGGCTGGGTCGACAACATCCAGGTGTCGTGGGTGAAGATGGGCCGGGACGGGGTGCGCCAGGCCCTGCGAGCCGGCGTCAACGACATGGGCGGGACCCTGATGGACGAGAACATCTCACGTGCAGCAGGTGCCACCCACGGCCAGCGGATGACGCAGGCCACGTTCGAGGAGTGGGTGGCGCCAGTCGGGCGCCGACTCGAGCAGCGCACGACCCTCTACGGGCGGGTCCCCCTGGTGATCTGAGGGTGCCGCCCGGGGTCAGGACCCGTGAGCCCCCCACCAGTCGGCTCGGCCGGAGGCCGAGGCCCCTTCCGGCGCGCGAGCGGGTGGCCCCGAGGGGAGGGGCCCGCCGACGGAGGAGGTGGGAAGGCCCCGCTCGGGGTCAGGACCCGTGAGCCTCCCACCACTCCTCGGAGAGCCGGGCCTCGATGTCGCGGAGGTTGGCCCGGGTGCAGCGCATGCAGAGGAAGGTGGTCCGACCTCCCTCGGAGCTCATCGCCCAGCCCGTGGGCAGGCCGTCGTCGGGTGCCTCCCCGGTGGCACCACAGCGGCGGCAGGAGCGCTCCACCGGCCAGAGGCTACGGCCTGGCGCCCGACCAGGCGTCGGCGTGACACCCTGTGACGACCATGACGCGACGACTCCCCGCCCACCGGACCGGAGACGACGACCTCGACGCCCTCCTCGTCGAGCTCCTCGACACGGCCGGCGCCACCAGAGACCGTGACCTGATCTTCGAGATCCTGGCGTCCGCGGTCCGCCTCGTCGACGACGCCCCGGACCGTCTCGACCTCAAGATCACCAACGCCGCGCTCAAGGAGATGCGCGAGGCGTTCCTCATGTTCTCCCCGTACCGCGATGTGTCCAAGGTGACGATCTTCGGGTCGGCCCGGACGCGCCCCGAGGACCCGCTCTACGCCCAGACCTCACAGCTGGCCGCCGCCCTTGCGGACCGCGGCTGGATGGTGGTCACCGGCGCGGGGCCCGGGATCATGGCCGCCGGCATGGAGGGTGCCGGCCGGGAGAACGCGATCGGCGTGCTGATCCGCCTCCCCTTCGAGGGTGGGGCGAACGAGGTCATCGCCGGTGACGACAAGCTCATCGAGATGAAGTACTTCTTCACCCGCAAGCTCATGCTCATCAAGGAGTCGGGCGCCTTCGTCGCCCTGCCGGGCGGCTTCGGGACCCTGGACGAGACCTTCGAGCTCCTCACGCTGGTCCAGACGGGCAAGGCGGTGCCGGTGCCGATCGTGCTGCTCGACACCCCCGGAGGGACGTACTGGCACGGCTTCGAGCACTTCCTGCGCGAGGAGGTGGCGGCCAACGGGATGATCTCGCCCGCTGACGAGGCCCTCTACCGCATCACCGACGACGTCGACCTGGCCGTGGCCGAGATCGAGGGCTTCTACCGGAACTACCACTCCCTGCGCTACGTCGGCGACCGCCTGGTGATCCGCCTCCACGCCGAGCCCACCCGAGCCGAGCTCGACGACCTGAGCGCCGAGTTCGCCGACATCCTCCAGTCCGGCCGCATCGAGCGCACCAAGCCGTTCCCCCCGGAGGTGTCGGGACGCGACCACCTCGACCTGCCGCGGGTCGTCCTGCGCTTCGACAACCACGGCTTCGCCCGCCTCCGGAGCCTCATCGACGACCTCAACAGGCTCGACAGCGCGCCGGCGACGCCCTCGAAGCCGCCCACCGTGGCCGAGCAGGAGGCCGTCGAGGAGAACCTCGACGAGGAGGAGGCAGTCTCCTAACGACGCCGGCTGTGGATGACCCGCGCAACTCACAGGGTTGCACCCCTGGTTCCCCACAGGCCTCCTCCTTCACACTGGCCCCATGGGCTACGAGGTGACGACCAGCGACGGCAGCAGCGAGGTGGTGGAGGGCGCCGACACCTACCAGCAGGAAGGGCCCCTCACGACGTTCTTCGCCACCGACTCGGCGCAGCGGGTGGTCAACGGCTGGAGCACAAGGTTGGCGAGCTACCGCACGACCGAGATCGCCCGCATCCGTCGGGTCGACCACCTCCGGGCCGCCGGACGAGTGGCCTGACCGTTCCCAGGGGGTCCCGGTCAGTCGGTGTCGTCGGTCTGGTCGAGGAGGTGCACGGCCTTCTCGACTGCCCGGCGGGCCCGGGTGAGGCGCTTCTCGTCGATGGGCAGCTCGTGTCCGCCGGCGTCGATGGACTCCCGCAGGCGGATGATGGCCAGGTCGGCCAGCTCCTCAGTGATCGCCTCGAGGCGTCTCTTGATGTCGTCGAACTCACCGGGCACGAGGGTCAACCTAGGCGAGCCGCGGGGGCGGGGCCGGGACGCGCCATCGGGGCCGTAGAGTGGCCGGCCCATGCCGACGAAGCCCCGCCCCCCAGCGGCACCCGAGGACCTCCACGAGTGGCTCTCCTTCGAGGACCCCACCGAGGACCGAACCTGGACGTTCGACCTCACCTTCCTGCTGAGCAGCTGGACGTGCATCTACGGGCGCGGGTGCCCCGGGATCGACGAGGACTCGGCTCCCGAGCTCGAGATCGGGTGCTGCACCCACGGTGCCTACTTCACCGACGACTCCGACCGGGACCGGGTCCGGGCGGCCGTCGAGCTCCTCACCGCCGACCAGTGGCAGCTGGCCGGGATCGGACGGCGCGACGGTGCGCTCGTCACCGACGATGACGGCTCCTGGATGACCGCGGTCCACGACGGCGCGTGCATCATGCTCAACCGTGCCGGGTTCCCCGGTGGGGCCGGGTGCGCGCTCCACCGTGCCGCCCTCGAGCGAGGCGAGCGGCCGCTCGACCTCAAGCCCGATGTGTGCTGGCAGGTGCCCGTCCGCCGGGTCGACAGCACCGACGAGGTGGGCCACGTCACCTCGACGGTCCGTGAGTGGAAGCGGCGGGACTGGGGTGAGGGCGGCGAGGACTTCCACTGGTGGTGCATCGAGGAGCCCGAGGCGTTCGTCGGTGAGGCGACCGTCCTCACGACCATGGCCGATGAGCTGGCGGTGCTGGTGGGCCAGGAGATCTACGACCTCCTGGTCGGCGCCGTGGCCGAGCGGCAGCGCACGGCCACCCTCGTGGCCCACCCGACCGTCAGACGGGGCTAGCGCCGCTCCGGGTTCCGGAAGGGTTGGAGCCAGGGCCACAGCTCGGGGAAGCTCGTCCGCCAGTCGTAGAGCGATCCACCCAGGCACCCGCGCTCGACGCATGCCCGCACCATCCCCTCCACGTCCGGCCCCGAGGCCCGGTCGGCGATGCCCCCGATGCTGTGGACCGGCGCGTGCGGCCGGCCGAGCGCGGCACGCATCCGGTCGATGTTCTCGGCGGTGTAGCGGTGGCCCTCCCGGTAGCCCGACGACTGCTTCCGGTCGGTCCAGTAGCTCATGGGGAGCCAGACGTCGTAGAGAGGCGCGAGCTCGGCCCAGGGGAAGTCCGGCCAGAACGCCGGGTTCACGACCTCCATCACCACCGGCGGGAAGGGGATGGCCCCGAGGCTCAGGTCGGGGAGGGCCGCCCGCAGCTCGGCACTGAGGGCGATGAGGCGACGGTTCCGCTCGGCGACATCACCGACCGCGCGTGACTCGATGTCGACCGCCACGGAGTCGACGTCGAGGCGGGACATCGCCAGTAGGCGCCTGAGGTCCGTCGCCGGGTCCTCGAAGGTCGGGAGGTACCAGGCGACCACAGCGAGGCCCCGCTCCCGGGCACGGGCGATGATCGGGAGGAGCCGCTCCGGCTCGAGGATGTCGTCAGGCGCGTCCCACTTCGAGGTCTGCACGTAGAGGGTTTGCACCCCCACCTCGACCATGCGGTCCACGTCTTCGATCTCGACCAGCGGGCCGTCCTTCCCGAAGGTCCGGCTCCAGTCGTAGACGTCGATCCAGGTCCCCAAGCCCACGTAGGCGTGCATTCCCGCCCGTCGATGCGCGGCGTCGTCGGCCGCTGCCGGTGGTGGCGGGGCGGTCGGAGGAGGAAGCGGAGGAGGAGGAGGCGGCGGAGGCGGGTCGGGCGCCTCGGGGATGGTGGGCTCGGGTGCCGCGGTGGCGGCCGCGTGGACAGCGACGGCGGTGGTCGTGGTCACCGGGGCCCGGCGAACGAGGGTGATGTCGGCGACCGGGGCCGCCGCGCACGCCGACGCGACGAGTGCCAGCACCCCCAGCCCCCACATGCTCCGCCGCCCCTGCACACGAAGGAGCATACGGGCCTGTTTCGGACCGGGTCCGTGGGCCCGGCGCTGCGCTCCTACTTCGTGGCCCGACGCCGGTCCTGCTCGCGCAGGCGGCGCTTGCGGATCCGGAGGTGGCCCGGCGTGATCTCGACCAGCTCGTCGTCGTCGATCAGCTCGATCGTGGTCTCGATGGTGAGCTCGCGGGGAGGCGTGAGCTTCACCGCGTCGTCGGCGGCGTGGGTGCGAATGTTGGTCTTCTGCTTCTCCCGCACGGCGTTGACGACCATGTCGCCCGCCTTGCTCGACTCGCCGATCACCATGCCCTCGTAGACGGCTTCGCCGGGGCCGACGAAGAGCTCGCCGCGCAGCTGGAGGTTGTCGAGTGCGTAGGCGGTGGTGACGCCGGTGCGGTCGGCGATCATGGCGCCACCGCGGCGCGTCGGGAGGTCGCCCACCCAGGGGACCCAGCCGCGGTGGCGGGTGTGGAGCAGGGCCGTGCCTCGTGTGGCGGTGAGGAGCTCCGATCGCAGTCCCAGGAGCCCGCGGGCGGGGGCCTCGAAGGTCACGACGGTGCGGCCTGGGTCACCGGGGCGCAGGTCGACGACGATGCCCTTCCGGGGTGCCAGCGACTGGGTCACCGTGCCCACGTGCTCCTCGGGCACATCGACCATGCCCTCCTCGAGGGGCTCATGGCGCTTGCCGTCGATGTCCTTGGTGATCACCTCGGGCCGGCTCACCTCGAGCTCGTAGCCCTCCCGACGCATCGACTCGATGAGCACGGCCAGCTGGAGCTCACCGCGACCGGCGACCTGGATGACGTCGGCCGACGCCGTGTCGTCGACGCGGATGGCGACGTTGCCGAGCACCTCCCGCGCCAGGCGCTCCCGGATGTGGCGAGAGGTGACGTAGGCGCCGTCCTTGCCGGACATCGGTGAGGTGTTGGGGCCGAAGGTCATGCGCAGGACGGGCTCGTCGACCGTGAGTCTCGGGAGCGGGTCGGGATCCGACGGGTCGGTCACGGTGTCGCCGATCTCGACCTCGGGGAACCCCGCCAGGACGAACAGGTCGCCGGCGACGAGCTCGTCAACGTCGGCCCGGCCCAGCCCCTCGACGCCCAGGAGCTTCGCCGGCTTGCGGGCGACCGGGGTCCCCTCGGACTTGACGATCGCCACCTGCCGGCCCGCCCGCATGGTTCCCCGCATGACCCGTCCGATGGCGAGGCGGCCCAGGTACTCCGACGCGTCGAGGTTGGTCACGAGGGCCTGGAGCGGTGCGTCGGGGTCGCCGATCGGGGCCGGGATGGTGCGGACGATGGCCTCGAGCAGGGCGCTGAGGTCGGCGTCGGGGGCGGGCATCCCGACCCCGGCCATGGTTCGACCCTCGCGAGCAATGGCGGAGATGACCGGGAAGTCGATGTGGTGGTCGGGCACCTCGAGGTCCAGGAACAGCTGGTAGACCTCGTCGAGGACCTCCTCCGGGCGGGCGTCCTGGCGGTCGACCTTGTTGAGGACCACCACGGCAGGGAGGTCGAGGGCCACGGCCTTGGAGAGCACGTAGCGCGTCTGAGGCAGAGGCCCCTCGGCGGCGTCGACGAGGAGGAGGACGCCGTCGACCATGGTCAGGGCCCGCTCGACCTCGCCACCGAAGTCGGCGTGCCCCGGGGTGTCGACGAGGTTGATCTTGATCCCGTTCCAGCGGACCGATGCGGTCTTGGCGAGGATCGTGATCCCCCGCTCCTTCTCCTGGTCGTTGGAGTCCATCACCCGCTCCACGAGCGCTTGGTGCTCGGCGAAGGTGCCGGTGGCGCGGAGGATCCCATCGACGAGGGTGGTCTTCCCGTGATCGACGTGGGCGACGAGGGCAACGTTGCGCAGCGGGACGGCCGGGCGGAGGAGATCGGAGGTGGGAACAGTCATTGACACAGCCGGTCGAGGCTACCGGGGTCGTGCCGAAGCCCCTCAATCTGGTAGCCCTTGGGGCCGTGCCGCGCCGACCACGCATCGTCCTCGACCGGCGCCAGCAGGGGCTGGTCCTCGCCGCGGTGGCAACGGGGGTCCTGGTCGGCCTGGTGGTGGCCGGGTTCGAGCGCCTCGCCGACGGCGTCGTCCTCCACCGGGTGCTCGACGCCCCCGTCTGGGTCCAGGCCGTCGCACCGGGGATCGGCCTGGTGCTCACCGTCGTGATCCTGCGCTTCGTCTCACGCGACACGAGCCCCGCCACCGCCGACGAGTACGTCAAGAGCTTCCACGACCGCCGGCCCCTCTCGCTCCGCCCGGTCCCGGGCCGTCTCCTCGCCGGTGTCGCCACCGTGGGCTCCGGTGGCGCCCTGGGGCTCGAGGGTCCGTCGATCTACGCCGGCGCGGCCATCGGCAGCGGCATGCAGCGACGCCTCGCCGGGATCTTCCGGCGCGACGACGCAAAGGTGCTGATGGTCTGCGGCGCGGCCGCTGGGGTCGCGGCCATCTTCAAAGCGCCGGCCACCGGCGTGATCTTTGCCCTCGAGGTGCCCTACACCGACGATGTCGCCCGCCGGGCTCTCATCCCCGCCCTGGTGGCGTCGGCCGCCAGCTACCTCACCTTCGTGACGCTGGTGGGGGCCACCCCCCTCTTCTCCCTGCGCGACACCGGGGAGAGCACCCAGTTCAACCTCGCCGACCTCGGCGGGGCGCTGGCACTCGGGATCCTCGCCGGTGTCCTCGCCCGGGGCTTCGCCGGCCTGGTCCACCAGGCAAAGCGCATCGCCTCCGAACGTCCCCTCCTGGTCCGGCTGCCGGTGGGTGCGGTGGTGCTGGGCGGCCTCGTCGTGGTCGCTCAGGCGGTGTTCGAGGCGCCGCTGACCCTCGGCCCCGGCTACGACGTCTTCCGCTGGGTCGCCAGCCCGGACCGGACCCTGGTGCTGATCGCGCTCCTCTTCGCCCTGCGTGGCGTCGCCACCCTCACCACCCTCGCCGCCGGCGGGACGGGGGGGCTCTTCATCCCGCTCGCCGTCCAGGGCATGCTGCTCGGCCGCTTCGTGGCCGGGGTGGTGGGCAGCGCCTCGACCCTCTTCCCCGTCATCGGCCTGGCCGCCTTCCTCGGCGCCGGCTACCGCACCCCCATCGCCTCGGTGATGTTCGTGGCGGAGACGACCGGGCGCGCCCTCTACGTCGTCCCCGCCCTGGTGGCCGCTGCCGCCTCGCAGCTCCTGATTGGCCGGGCCACGGTGTCGTCAGGCCAGCAGTCGGTCCGCTCCGGGCACCTCGAGCGTCGGTTCCGCCTCCCCATCAGCACCGCCTTGTCGACCGACGTGCTCACCGTCCCCCCCGACGCATCGGCCGCCGAGCTGGTCTGGACCCACGTGGTGGCCCGGCGCGAGCGCGCGGTCCCGGTGGTGGACGAGGCGACCTATCTCGGCATGGCCCGCATCGAGGAGGTCTCCGAGCTCGACCGCTCGACATGGGAGACCACCCCGGTCACCGAGGTCATGCGCACCGACCTGCCCCTCGCCGACCCGTCGTGGACGCTGCGCGACGCCGTCGTCGCCATGGAAGCGGCCGATGTCGACCGTCTCGCAGTCGCCGACGCCCGAGGCACCTTCGTGGGCGTGGTCCTGCTCGCCGAGATCGTGAAGCTCGACGAGATCCTCGACGAGACCGGGGGATAGGCCTCGGCGGAGCCGAGTCCGCTGAACCACCACGAGGCTGCGACGAGTAGCGGGTGGCGCCGACGGAAGGGGCCCGCCGAGCGGAGCGAGGTGGGAAGGGATCCCGTCGGTGACAGGCCCCGCTACTCGTCCTCGTCGGCCGAGAGCTCGTCGTGGAGGCACCAGCCCGCGTGGGGATCGCCGGGGTCGGCCCCACACTCGGGGCACTCCTCGAGCTGAACGAAGCCGACGTCACCGAGCTGGAGCTCGCTGGATGTGTGCTTCACGGCGCGCGCTTCCTCGTAGCGCCGATGGCGGCCCTTCTTGACCACGAGCTCTCCCGAAACGAAGTCGTCAGAACGTCCTTGCAGCCTACCGCGTCCCAGCGGCGTCGCCGCACCGGGTAGAGCAGCCGCCGGACCGCCGTACGATGCCCGCCATGGGCGCCCCCTGGTGGCAGACAGCGGTGATCTACCAGATCTACCCGCGTTCCTTCGCCGACACGACCGGCGACGGCATCGGCGACCTGGAGGGGATCCGCCGCCGCCTCGACCACCTGGCGTGGCTCGGGGTGGACGCCATCTGGCTCTCCCCGTTCTTCCCCTCGCCCATGGCCGACTTCGGCTACGACGTCGCCGACCACTGCGACGTCGACCCGGTGTTCGGCACCCTCGGCGACTTCGACCGGCTCCTCGCCGACGCCCACGAGCGCGACATCAAGGTGGTGATCGACTGGGTTCCCAACCACACCAGCGACCAGCACCCGTGGTTCGTCGAGTCCCGATCCGCCCGGGACGCCCCCAAGCGGGGCTGGTACGTCTGGCGCGACGGCACCCCCGACACCCCGCCGAACGGCTGGCGCGCCGCCTTCACGGGCGAGAGCACCTGGGTGCGCGACGACGACGGCCAGCTGCGCCCCCGGCTGCTCGACGACCCCGTCGGCATCGAGGCCAGCGCGTGGACCTGGGACGACGCCACCGAGCAGTGGTACCTGCACCTCTTCCTCCCCGAGCAGCCTGACCTCGAGTGGCGCAACCCCGAGGTCGTGGCGGCGATGCACGACACGCTGCGGTTCTGGCTCGACCGGGGTGTCGACGGCTTCCGCGCCGACGTGGTCCATGCCATTGGCAAGGACCCCGACGCTGGCCCGGACGCCGCCGCGAGCGGCCTCACCTCGCCGGAGTCCGACACGAGCGAGTGGGAGCAGACCCACGAGATCCTCCGGGGGCTGCGCACGCTCCTCGACTCCTACGACGGCGACCGGATGATGGTGGGTGAGGTCTTCCTCCTCGACACCGCCAAGGTGGCCAGGTACTACGGCGACGGCGACGAGCTCCACCTCTGCTTCAACTTCCCCCCGCTCTTCACCCGCTGGGCGGCGCCGCGCTGGCGGGGCCGGATCCTCGACGTGGAGGAGCACATGGGTTCGGTCGGCGGGTGGCCGACCTGGGTGCTCTCCAACCACGACAACCCCCGGCACCGCTCGCGCTACGGCACCGAGGCGAGAGCCCGCGCCGCTGCCGTCCTGCTCCTCGGGCTCCGGGGCACCACCTTCCTCTACGCCGGTGAGGAGCTCGGTCTCGAGGATGCCGAGGTCCCGCCGGACCGCGTCGTCGACCCCGGTGGCCGCGACGGGTGCCGGGCACCGATCCCCTGGGACCGCGACGGCCTCCATGGTTGGGCGGCGGAGCCGTGGCTCCCCTGGCCGCCGGATGCCGCCGATCACAGCCTCGAAGCGCTCCTCGCCGACGCCGCCTCGATGCCCCACCTCTACCGTCGCCTCCTCGCCGCCCGGCGCTCGAGCCCGGCGCTGCAGCTCGGCAGCATCGAGCTCGTCGATGCCCCCGACGGGGTGCTCGCCTGGCACCGCCGGCACGGCGACGACGAGCGCCTGGTGGTGGTCAGCTTCACCGCCGCGCCAGTCGACCTCGACCTGGGCGGTGCGTGGGTGATCGAGGTCGCCAGCGACGGGGCGGGTGAGGGTGGCCGGTGGGCCGGCACCCTGGCGCCCGACCAGGCCGTCGTCCTCCATCACCCCGAATGAGCTGAGGCGACGCACGCTGCGTCTCGGCTAGAGCCAGTCCGCCTCAGGGACGGGGAGGTCGATGGTGACCGCCTTGCCCGACCGGCGCTCCAGCGCCAGGCCCCCCTTGCCGTCGAAGGCCAGGGCGAACTCACCCCCGACGAGGCTGCGGATCGGGGCGCCGAGCAGCTCACCCCGCCATCCCGTGGCCAGCCGGGCGTCAGGGTCGTCGGCGAGGAAGGCCGACAGATCGGAGCGGGTGGCAAGCAGGGTGGTGTCGATGCGCAGCTCTCGGCTGATCTGGCTGATCCACGCCGAGACCAGGGCGACGGCGGGCCGCAGGTCGCGGTCGACCTCGTCACGCTTCGGACGGCGCAGCTCGCTGGCGTCGAGCTCCGTCCCGGCGCGCACCGCCTCGAGCAGCTCTTCGCCGGTCCGGCCCTTGGCATGGCGTTCGTCGAGGCCTCGCACCTTTCGGAGCTGGGCTGGGTCGCGCGGCGGGTTGTTGGCGATGCCGATGACCGCCAGGTCGGGCAGGACGAACCGGGGCGGCTGGTCGACGGCAGCCGCCCGGCGCTCCCTCCAGGCGGCGACGGCCTGCGCCACCCCCCGGGCGGTGCCGCGGAGGCTGCGGCTCTCCTTCAGGCGCAGCCACGCGGCGTCGGGCTCGGGCGGACCCCACCCGCGGGACCGGAGCTCCTCGCACTCCTCCTCCGCCCAATCCAGGCGTCCGGTCGCCTCGAGCTCCCGACGGAGGATGTCGGCGAGCTCGAGGAGGTGGAGAACGTCGGATGCCGCGTAGGTCAGCTGGTCGCCGCTCAGGGGACGCCGGAGCCAGTCGGTCAGTCGGTTGCCCTTGGGAAGGTGGACGTCGAGGACCCGGTCGACGATGGCGCTGAGCGACGGCGTCGAGAACCCGAGGAATCCCGACGCCAGCTGGGTGTCGAACAGCCGGGAGGGCACGGTGCCGCAGGCCCGCTGGAAGACCTCGAGGTCCTGGGTGCAGGCATGCATGACCGCCAGGCCGGGGCCCTCGAAGACGTCGGCCAGGGGCTCGATGTCGACGGCGAGGGGATCGATGAGGGCGCACCCGCCAGGCCAGGCGATCTGCACGAGCGCCACCTTCGGGAAGTAGGTGCGCTCCCGGTGGAACTCCGTGTCGACGGCGTAGGCCTCCACGCCGTCGAGGGCGTCGACCACCTCGTCGAGGCCGCGGTCGTCGACCACGAGGCGGTGCGCGTCCCCGGCCGGCATGCTCAGCCGGCCTCGGGACCCGTCGCCACGGGGTGGCCCTCGTCGATCCAGGCCAGGGTCCCGCCCACCACGTTGGTCGCGCGGTGCCCGGCACCGTTGAGGACCACGACCGCGGCGGCGCTGCGGCCGCCACTACGGCAGACCACGTAGACGTCGACGTCGGCGGGCACCTCGGCCCGCCGGTCGGGGAGCTGGTCGAGCGGGATGAGGGTGGCTCCCGGGACGTGGACCTCCTCGTACTCGTCGGGTTGGCGCACGTCGAGGATCCAGGCATCGCCATGGCGGTCGGCCAGCTCGGCGACGCTGATCTCGGGGATCGGGTTCGTCTCGCTCATGGCGACAGTCTGGCCCGACCTCAGGGCGTCAGGCGTTTTTGCCCTCCCACGCCGCCAGCTCGTCGGGGGTGTTGACCCCAGTGAGGCTCCGGGGGTCGAGGCCCTCGACCTCGGCCACCGGGAGGCGCAGCAGGGCTCGGCGTGGCGCGCGCTCCCCTGCGGCGAAGGCCACCTCCAAGGGGCCGAGGGCGTCGAGGCGCCACGCGGCGTGGAGCACCTCGCGGCGGCCGCCGGCAGTCACCGGCACCGCTGCCAGGGCACGGGGATGATCGAGCAGGGTCTCGACGACGGCCGTCACCGCATCGGGGTCGGCGGCGGGGAGGTCGCACGCCAGGACGACCACCACCGGGGCGCCGCCGTGGCGCAGGGCGGTGATGATGCCGCCGAGCGGGCCCTCTCCGGGATGGTCGTCGCTGACGTGTTCCGCGCCCGGCAGGGAGCTCGGCACCGGACCGCCGATGACGAGCACCCGGCCGGCGCCGGCAGCGACGAGTGCCTCGACGGCCAACGACGCGAGCGCCCGCCCGTCGACTCGGATCGTCGCCTTGTCGCGCCCCATCCGCCGGCTGCGCCCGCCGGCGAGGACGGCGCCGACGAAGCGCGCCCCATCGGTCATGAACCCTCGCGGATGCGGCGGAGGTCGGCCAGGTCGTCGGCGTCGAAGTCCCGCGGCGGTCCCCCGGTGAGGATGGTGTCGATCAGGCTCGACTCGACCGCCCAGTACATGACCGACCGACGGTTGGACGAGTGTCCGGGGTGGTCGGGGTCGGCGCGACCCGTGTCGAGGAAGAGGTCGACAAGACCCAAGAGGTGCCCCAGCTCGTGGACCGCGACCGCTTCCTCCACGCCGGGACGGCCACGGATCTCGTCCGGGAACACCGCCGCCAGATCACCCCGGACGGCCACGCCGAGGGCAGACCCGGGAGTGTGGCCACCGTCGAACGACCCCTGCAGCCACAGCAGGCGGATCACGGCCACGCCGTCGCCCTGGGGGATGCGGGCCGCGGCGTCGCCGGCGCCCCGAACCTGATCAGCCGTCCAGGACTGCCGGTCACCGACGACCTCGCCCCCGCTGAGCGACACCGGCTTCCCGCTCACCTCGCCAAGCTCCCGGGTGAGCCGGTCGAGGGTGACCTGCTGAGGGCGGGCGCTGCCCTGGGTGAGCACCTCGACCACCAGGCGCGTCGCCGGCTGGGGCCGGAGCAGGACGGCGGCGTAGGTCCCCGGTGGCCCGCTCGAGTCGAACTCCGTCGCCGAAGGCGGGGGCGGGTCCTCGGCGCGTGGGGCCGTGGTCTGGGGTGAGGGGGTAGCGGTGGGGCTCGGAGCGGGTGGGGCGGCGGCGCCGTCGTCGCCGGTGGGCGCCGCGGGGGCACCGGGGGCGCCGTCGACGACCTCCGGCGGCGCGTCCTCGGCCGCGACCGAGGTGCCGTCGCCCACCGCCTCGCCGCCGGCATCGCGCGCTCCCCCGTCTGCGCACGCGCCAGCCAGCAGCACGAGCACCAGCCAGGTCGCGAGGCGGCGGCGAGTGGTCACCGGTCCATCCTGGCCGACGACGGCCGGCGATCGCGTTCGGTCAGCGCCGCAGGGAAGGGTCGAGCTGGTCGACGAAGTGGGCGCATCGCTCCGCCTCGTCGTGCTCGCCGATGGCGGCGGCCATCGCCTGGAGTCCCTGCAGGGCCCGCAGGAAGCCCCGGTTGGTCTCGTGCTCCCAGCGCACGTAGCCCGATCCCCGCCATCCCGACTGGCGGAGACGGTCGAGGCCTCGGTGATACCCCACCCGGAAGCAGGCGTACGACTCGACCTCGTCCCGTCCGAGCTCACCGAGGCGTGCCCAGCCGTCGAGGAACCGTGGGTGCCGGGCGACCACTGCGGAGACCGCCGCCCGTCGCTCGTCGTCGGGTCGGGCGAGAGCCTCGACCAGCCCCGACAGGGCCTCGGCGGGCTCGGGGTCGAGGACCGTCTCGGGCGGCCCGGAGGGCGTGAGGTTGACGGGGGTCTGGTCGGACATGGGCCCACCCTACGGCGGGCGCTCCATCCCCATCCACGCCCGGCCCGTCCCTCTACGCTCCGGCGAATGCTCCCCGAATCCCTCGACGCCGACACCATCAAGGGGCTCGCCCTCGGCACCATCGTGATCCTCGGTGTGGCGGCTGTCGTGGTCATACGCTTCGTGACCAAGGCGGTGCTGCGGCTGGTGATCGTGGCCGTCCTCTTCGTGGTTGGCGCGGGGATCTGGAGCCAACGAGCCACGCTGTCGGACTGCGCCGAGCGTGCCCGGTCCACCCCGGGGCCGGTGACGTGCGAGCTCTTCGGTGTCGAGGTGCAGGTCCGCGACTGACAGCGGCTGGTCGCGGCTCGGCCCTCGGCTACGACGTCAACTTCTGCGGAGACGCCGGCTCAACCGGCAGTATGGGCGCGTGACGAACAAGCGGTGGTGGCGTGAGTGGGGTGGCGTTCCTACCGTTCTCGACCCGAGCGAACCATTGCCTAGGTGGATCGTCGCGAGTTGGGCTGTTGCCTTCGCTGCCGTCGTTCTAGGTGCGTTACTGACCGTTCTCACCGGGGGTGATCTGTCCGTCCTGATCGGTCCTGCGGGGCTTGTCTTCATGCTCGGAACGGTGGGCGCCAGCCGTTCGGCGCAACTTGCAGGTCGACCGGAGTGGGCGAGGTGGTTGGGGTGGAGCGTTTCGGCCGTCGCCGGCGCTGCCTTCGTCATCTGGCTCGTGGTCTAGAAGGTCGGATACTTGTAGCGGTAGGCCTTTGAGGCGAGCATCGGATAAGTGATGCCCGGCGGGTCGAGCTCGGTGTCGCCGAGCTGAGCGAGCGGCTCCGATCCATCCAGTCGCGCTGGGGCATTGACGATGCGCGAGCCGGCAGTAGGGGCGGCTGTCGACTGGGCATGGAGGTGGGTTGCGTTGCTCGGACGAGTCAGCCGAGACGTTTCGCCAGGAAGCGCAGCGCTGCCGGCACGGCTCGGAACATCACGATCAGGTGCTCACCGAACCGGTAACGGCGGTAGGTGATGTCGACTTCTTCGCCCCGGTACTTCTGGACGAGCTTGTCGACATCCGTGATCTCGGTCGCCTGGTCGTGGACCGCGTGGTAAAGGAACATGGGCGTAGCCGGTGTTGCTTGCCCGCACCGGGTCGCCGCGAAGCCGGCCCGCGCTCCCGGGAGGTCCGAGATCGTCGGCACGCTGAGGATGCTGCTCATGCGAACGAATGGGAAGCTCATGGCGAGCTGCTCCATCGTCATCTCCTCGGCCGCCGCGACCATGGCTTGGCCGTGGGCCGTCAGATGACCGGAGAGGTCGAAGTCCGGGAAGGTGCGGCTCGCTGCGATGCAGGCCCCGAACGGGATGCCGCTGAGCAGGTTCCCCGCTTCGAACATCTCCGGCGAGGACGTGATGTCGACGCCACCACCACCCGCGGCTGCGCCGACGATGTTCAGCTCCGGTGCGTATTGCGGATGCTGCTCAGCGGCGAAGAGCGTCGCCAGCGCGCCGCCGGAGTATCCCCAGAGACCGACGGGTGCATCGAGGTCGAGGTGGGCCGGCTCGAAGCTGAGGCCGGCGCGGATCCCATCGAGCACGAATCGCGCTGCCAGCGGCAGGTCGACGAAGGAGTGATGGGGTCCCGTCCAGTCGACTGCGATGACCACCCACCCACGGCGTAGGGCGAGGAGCATGACCGGGAGCTCGAGGTGGTCGCCGTGGCGCAGCGTGTACGACGGATCACCTGCCGAACCGAGGCTGTCGATTGCCGGTTGGTAGGCGAGTAGGGCGCGCCTCCTACCGTTGCGAGGAAGCATCACCGTTGCAACGCCTGCTGCGGGTGTCCCATCGGATGTGGTGGTGCGGAACTTCACGTGCCATGCGTCGACCTTTACGCGGCGACGGAACAAGCGGATGTCGACGGCTCGGCTGTCGATGATCGCGCCGGGCGCGTACGAATCAAGGTCGTCGGGCTGGTTGTAGAACGGGTCGTCACCTGGCGGTGTGATCTCGACGAGCAGTCGAGCCTTGAGCCCTTCATACACTCGCAGGACACCACGTAGGAAGGCCGCGGCGTAGCGCTTCGAGCGGCTCGTGAGGTCAGCGCGCCTGGGCACGGCAGGCAGTGTCACGAAGCAAGAAGGTAGCGACGGGCATCGTCGCTCGACGGCTCGGGCTCCCCGACCGCCCCGATCATCCAGTTCCGTTCGACTCGGACGCTGGACGCTCAGCAGTAGACAAGAGGACCACAACCTCGGTGGTCGCTCACGGTCGCCTCCGGTGCTGCTTCGCCTCTTCACGCGCAGCGCGGCGCTCCTGCGCCCGCTGCCACTTGTCGTGCCGGCTGCGACACGCCTTTCGGCAGAACCGCTGATTCCCGGAACGTTGCTCGAACAGCACCCCGCACCGCCAGTACGCGCACACCGCCAGCCGCTCCGGATCGAAGTCGGCATCGGTCACGTGGTCGTCGGCAGCCTCTTCGATCCCACCAGTAAACCCCAGTAGGTGTGGACTCGCCGCTGGACACCCGGCATCCGGCTGAGGATGGGTACGACACGCAGGGCAGCCTCAGAGCA
Organism: Acidimicrobiales bacterium; assembly: GCA_035512495.1. NCBI lineage: Bacteria > Bacillati > Actinomycetota > Acidimicrobiia > Acidimicrobiales > Acidimicrobiales bacterium. The sequence goes on along the minus strand of DATKDW010000039.1, from coordinate 62,447 downwards.
TCGGTGACCAGGCGATGGCGGTGAACCACTGGTCGACTGCGCATGCGGCCGGACAAGCGGACCATCGCGTCCAAGCAGCCGCGATCTCGGCCATCTCCCCGGCTCCGGAGATGCCGAACTCAGTGACGTAGGCAACGACCTCGGGCGCCTCGAACCATCCGCGCTCGAACGCCGCCATCTGCGCAACGGCGAGCTCCGATCCAACGACACGTCCTTCTGTGGCGAGTTCGATGCGCTCGAAGCCTGCCCCGGCGAGCAGACCACGAAGTTCACGGCCCACCCGCACGTTGCCACTCTCTCTTGCGCACTCCTGTATCTCCTGACTCCGGTCGAGCAGCGGGTCGTGGGGGTGCATCATCCGAGTGCCCCAGTCTGTGTCTCCAACTCCGATCACCGCGCCTGACCTCACCACCCTCCGAGCCTCGCAGAGAACGGCGGAAGCATCTGCGACGTGCTGTAGGACGGCGTTGATGTAGACCGCGTCGAACGCCGAGTCGGTGAACGGCAAAGCCGCACCGTCGCCAGCCGCGACTGGGCTGCTTGGTATGGGAACCGGATGGACGTCAACGCCGATGACTCGACCCGGCAGTCCAACTGTGATCGACCCGGGGCCGCATCCGATGTCGAGCACTCGCATGTCCGTCCGGAGGTGCGGAACTAGGAAGGCAGCCCACCGATCGGCGTTGCGCCGGCTGTGCGCTGGACGATGTCGGCGAACGAGGTAGTCCTCGTAGTTCGTGCGTGTCTTCGACAGGCTCACATGATTGGTCGCGACTCGGCCGCAGGGCGACCACATTCTCGATCATCGGCCGTCCCGAAGTGCCGACATGTCCACTCGCACATGGTGCGTGCAGCGTCGTCATGGTCGCCCTCGACGTCTGTGTGCCCCTGCGCGACGTGCAGAGCGCGGCCCCGCATGCCGACCCGAGACCGGCCGTCCCCGCGGGATCAGGAACCGGGCGGTTCCATGACGCCGAGTTGGACCATGAGGGCCATGGAGTCGAAGTACTCGCGCTCTCGCAGGATCTTGCCGTCGGCGATCTCGATCACGTTGCAGCCGAGCATCTCCACGGTCTTGCCGGTGGGCGCGATGCCTTCGAGCTCGCCTTGGTGAGTGCCCCGCGCGGTCATTTCGATCACCGAAGTCGACTCGTTGGGCGAGAACTGGTGATCGATGGTGAAGGCCAGGTCGGGGAATGCGGACAGGTAGGTTTCAGCGACGGCAGCTCCGGCCTCGGCGTCGCCTTGCTCGCCATCGGGGCCCCGGTACGTGTACTCGGGGTGGTACAGGTCCCGGAGGCGGGTGAAGTCACGGTGGTGGATCACATCGAACATCTCGCGGTGGATGCTTGCCACATCGGCCATCGTCGGCTCCCTATGCTCGGTGACGCGCGTGCGTCCTCGCACAAGTCGTATACCTCGGCAGGGGCGATGACAAGACCCTCAACCGGGCAGATCAGTGGAGGTCATGGGTCACGAACTCCCGGAACCACGGGTCCGGGCCCAGCCGCGCCGTGACCAGGAGGAGGCGCCCGCTCAGGCCGCGCCGACGAGGACCAGGAGGCGGCGCACCAGCTCGGCGAAGGCCTCGGGATGGCTGCGGTGGGCGCCATGGGAGGCGCCCTCCAGCACCGCCAGCTCGGCGCGGGGGATCTCGCCGGCAAGCTGGTCGGCGGCGTCCATCAGGTGGCGCGGGGAGCGGGTACCCCGCCCGACGACGACCGGGATGGCGATCAGGGCGGGGTCGTAGGGCACCTGGCCCTGGCGAACCGAGATCAGCTCCATGGCCAGCGCCGGACCCTCGGCCCGCCGCTGGCGTCGAGTGCCCGCCGGGAGCGCTTCCCAGCGCTCGTCACCGAGCATCCGACGCAGGAAGGCCTCCGCCGCATCGCCGGGATGGCCGTCGGCGTTCGAGCGAGCCAGCGCGGATCCTCCGGGGGTCGTCGACGGCCACCAGGGCTGCCAGGGCATCGGCGCCTCGAACGCCACCACGCCGGTCACGACCTCAGGGTGTCGCTCGGCGGAAGCGAGCGCCACGACACCGCCGTAGCTGTGCCCCGCCACCACACCCGGCCGCCCGTCGAGGACGGACAGGAGGTCGCCGACGTGGTCGTCGAGGCCGGCGGGTGGTCCCGCGTCGAGGGAGCGCCCGTAGCCGCGACGGTCGTAGCGGACGACGTGACGGTCCCGCAGGGCGCCGGCGACCCGGACCATGCTGGCGGCACGGTCCATCGAGCCGTGCAGCAGGACGACGACGGGACCCGGTTGGTCCCCGCCCCGCTCGACGACGTGGAGCCCGCTCAGTGGACCCGGACGAGGCGCAGGACGTCGGCCGCGGGCTCGGCGTCCTCCGGCGATCCGGCCAGGACGGCGACGATGTCGCCGGGGCGGACCACCTTGCGGTCGACGGCGGCCTTGACGGCGAACCAGACGATGTCATCGATGTTGGTGTACACACCGGTCACGACGGCCTCGATCCCCCACGCCACCGACAGCTGCCGGGCGGTCGCCTCGGAGGGGGTCACCGCGAGGAGGGGGGCCGTGGGCCGGTAGCGCGAGATGGCCCGGGCCGTGCTGCCGCTGCGGGTGCAGCACAGGATCGCCGCTGCCTCGACGTCGAATGCGGCCCGCCACGCGGCAGCGGTGATGGCACTGGTGATCCGGACCGCGGGCGACGCGCCGTGGGCCGTGGCGCTCTGCTGGCGTCCGAGCCGGCTCCCCCAGCCCTCGTAGTCGAACTCCCGCTCGGCCCGCTCGGCGACCCTGGCCATGGTGGCGACGGCGCCCACCGGGTAGCGCCCGATCGCGGTCTCTGCCGAGAGCATGAGGGCGCTCGTCCCGTCGAAGACGGCGTTGGCGATGTCGGAGACCTCGGCGCGGGTGGGGGTGGGCGCGCTGATCATCGACTCGAGCATCTGGGTGGCGGTGATCACCGGGCGTCCGTAGGCCACCCCGGCGCGGATGATCTCCTTCTGGATGTGGGGGACGTCCTCCAGGGGGAGGCGGACCCCGAGGTCGCCCCGGGCGACCATCACCCCGTCGGCGGTGGCGATGATGGCGTCGACGTCGTCGACCGCCGTCTGGGTCTCGACCTTGGCGATGAGCATCGGGCCACCGGTCCCCACCTCCCGGCGAACCGTGCGCACATCTTCGGCAGTGCGGACGAAGGAGATGGCGATGGCGTCGATGCCCTCCTCCATCACCGCTGCCATGAGACGGAGATCGTCGGCGGTGGGGGTGGCGATGGCGAAGCGCTCCGGCGGCAAGTTCACACCCGGCCGACCCTGGAGCCGACCACCGTTCCGGACCCTGGCCACCGCCCGGTCGGCACCGACCTCCTCCACGATCAGCTCGACGCCTCCGTCGCCGAGAGCCACCAGGTCCCCCACGATCAGGTTCGGGAGCAGGGCGGCGTAGTCGACCGAGATGCGCGTCATCGAGCTCACCGTCGAGGCGTCGTCGTAGGGCGCAAGCTCGACGGTGACATCGTCGACGAGGTACACGCCGCCCTCGGGGAACGCGGCCGCCCGGACCTTGGGGCCGGGGAGGTCGGCCATGACCCCGATGTAGCGGCCCGAGTCGGCGGCGGCCGCCCGGATGCGGCGGAGCCGGTCGATGTTCCCCTCGATGGGCCCGTGGGCCAGCCCGATGCGCGCCATGCTCATGCCGGCGTCGATCATCGCCCGGAGGGTCTCGGGCGACTCTGATGCCGGCCCGACGGTCGCGACGATCTTCGTGCGGGGGGCCATGCGGCCTGAGGCTACCGGTGGCCCTGCGGTGGGCCGGACCGCCGGGCTACGGGGAGACGCGCCGGCGCAGCGGGTGGTCGCCTGGCACCTGCACCAGGCAGATGCGCAGGCCGTCGGGGTCGGCCACCCAGGACTCCCGCAGGCCCCAGGGCATGTCGGCGGGTGGCGCCAGGATCGCCGCGCCCGCATGGGCGAGGCGATGGTGCTCGGCGTCGACGTCGGCGACCTGGAGCCAGAGGCGAACGGGCCCGTCCTCCGGCCCGGCACCGGCGTCGCCGTGGGCGCTCGCCTCCAGGAAGCCCCCGCCGAGAAACCACACGACACCCGACACCTCGCCCCCGGTGCCGTACTCCCGGTAGCGGGAGAGGCCGAGGACCTCGTCGTAGAACCGAACCGTCCTGGCGAAGTCGGTTGGGTAGAGAAGCGTGCGGCTCGACAGCACGTCCACGGCGGACTCCTAAGGTGTGTGGGTGGAGCTGATCATCATTCGTCACGGCCTGCCCGTCCGCATCGACGACGCACAGGGTCCCGCCGACCCCGAGCTCAGCGCCGAGGGCCACGAGCAGGCGAGGCAGCTGGCGGCGTGGCTCGCCCACGAGCAGATCGACGCCGTGTACACCAGCCCGATGCGCCGGGCCCGGGAGACGGCCGCACCCCTCGCCGACGCGATGGGCGTCGAGGTGGTCGTCGACGAGGAGCTCGCCGAGTTCGACCGCGATCAGCACTTCTACATCCCCCTCGAGGAGCTCAAGGCGTCGGGCGACCCCCGCTACACGGCCATGATGCGTGGCGAGCTCGAGGGCGAGGTCGATGCGGAGACCTTCCGCCAGGTCGTGGTCGTGGCCATGGAGCGCGTCATCGAAGCCAACCCGGGCAAGACGGTCGCTGCGGTGTGCCACGGCGGTGTCATCAACGCGTACGCCAGCCACGTGCTCGAGATCGCCTCCCCCCTGTTCTTCGAGCCCCCGTACACCTGCGTCAACCGCTTCCTGTGCTCCAGCCGGGGGCACCGCAGCATCCGCAGCCTCGGCGAGACCGGCCACCTCCACGCCCAGCGGGGCTGACAGCACCCGCGCTGACCGCACCCGCCATCAGGAGCGGGGGACCTCCAGCCAGGGACGGTCCTTGTCGAGCCGGATGTCGCCCGGCAGCCCGAGCACCCGCTCGCCGAGGATGTTGCGCATGATCTCGGAGGTGCCGCCCTCGATGGAGTTCGCCCGCGCCCGGAGGAACGCCTGCTGGAGCGAGCGCGAGCCCATGGCGGTCGAGGAGCGCTCCATGTCGTAGCCCCTCGGGTACAGCATGGCGTCGGGGCCCATCAGGTCCATGCAGAACTCGTAGACACGCTTGTTGAGCTCGGCGAAGGCGAGCTTGCCGGTGGAGCCCTCGGGACCGGGGACGCCCTTCTGGCGGTTCTGGGACGCACGGATGTTGGTCAGGCGGTTGACCTCGGCCTCGATCCAGAGGCGGACGAGCTCGTCGCGCTTGACCTCATCGTCCACGCCCCGCTCCTTGAACAGCTTGACGGCCTCCCCGATGGGGCCCGAGCCACGGGGGGCGATGGAGCCTCCGATGGACACCCGCTCGTTCATGAGGGTGGTGAGCGACACCCGCCAGCCGTCGCCAACGTCGCCGAGGCGCTCGGCGTCGGGGATGCGCACGTCGGTGAAGAAGACCTCGTTGAACTCGGCGTCGCCGGTGATCTGGCGCAGCGGCCGGACCTCGACACCGGGAGCTTGCATGTCGACCACGAAGTAGGTCAGGCCCTTGTGCTTGGGCTGGTCGGGGTCGGTGCGCACGACGAGCATGCCCCAGCGGCTGATGTGGGCGAGGGTGGTCCAGACCTTCTGGGCGTTGACGATCCACTCCTCGCCGTCGAGCACCGCCCGGCCGGACAGCCCGGCGACATCGGAGCCGGCGCCGGGCTCGCTGAAGAGCTGGCACCACACCTCCTCGCCGGTGAAGAGGGGTCGCAGGTAGCGATCTTGCTGGTCCTCGGAACCGTGGGTGACGACGGTGGGGGCGCCCATCCCGTGGCCGATCGGGTTGCGATAGTACGGGTTCGGTCCACCCGCCTCGAGGATGCGCTCGTTGACCAGCTTCTGGAGCTTGGGCGAGACCTCGAGGCCGCCGCGGCCCCGGGGGAAGTGCACCCAGGCGAGGCCGGCGTCGAACTGCGCGCCGAGGAACGTCGTCTCGTCGGTCGTGCTCGGGTCGTGGTCGGCGAGGAGCCGCTCGACCGTCTCGGTGACGAGCTGCTCGTCGGTGCTGGCGTCGACGACGGCCATGCCTGTGTCCCCCTCGGGTGCGGATCGGATGTGACCGATGGTAGCCCCGAGCCCCAGCCGGGACTGACATCGACGTCAGCGGGGTGACGTCGATGTCGACGCCACGAACCGTACGCTCGACGGGTGCTCACGAACCCCCGGCGCGCCGTCGCCGTCCTCCTCTGCCTGGCCACCGTGGCGGTGTCGCTGCACCTGTCGGCCGGCAGCGCCGGGGCCTACCCGGGCGGCCCCTGGTTCGAGCCCTCGAAGCGCTACGACGAGAACTTCCCCGACCCGAGCATCCTGGTCGACGACGGGACCAACTACGCCTATGGCACCGCCACCGGCGGGGCCTACCTGCCGGTGATGAGCTCAACCGACGGCCTCACCTGGACCGCGCGCGCCCGCTACGACCAGCCGGACTGCGTCGACGATGAGGTCGACCCCTACTTCAACGACGCCCTTCCCTGCCCCGCCCGCTGGGCCCCCGACCGCCCCGTGGACGGACGGCTCAAGAAGGAGGTGTGGGCCCCCGGCGCGGCACGCATCGGCAGCCGCTTCGTCGTCTTCTACACCGTTCTCGCCCAGCTCTCCCCCGAGCGCTACTGCATCTCGGTGGCCACCTCCGGTTCACCCCTGGGCCCCTTCGTCGACGACTCGACCGGACCCGTCGTGTGCGACGCTGACCCCAAAGGTTCGATCGACCCGCAGCCCTTCGTCGACACCGACGGCACGCCGTGGCTCCTGTGGAAGAGCGAAGGGGTCCCCGGGAGCGAGCCGACGAGGATCTGGTCCCGTCAGCTCGCTCCCTCGGGCATCGCCTTCGCCGACGGGAGCCGAGCCAGCCAGATCCTGCACACCTCGCAGGCCTGGGAGGGCAGCGTGATCGAGAACCCGGCGATGATCCGCCACCAGGGCACCCTTCACCTCTTCTACTCCGCCAACGAGTGGCAATCGGACCGCTACGCCGTGGGTCACGCCACGTGCACCTCCGTGCTGGGTCCCTGCTCCAAGACGGCCGACAACCCTGTGCTGGCGAGCCGGGGCGACCGACTCGGACCGGGGGGGCCGGCACCGTTCCACGAGGCTGGCTCCGGGCGGCTCTTCCTCGCCTACCACTGGTGGAACGCCCCGTACACGAGCTACCCGCCGTACCCCGAGTGCGAGCAGGACGGCACCTGCACCAGCCAGGGCCAGCGGCGCCTCGGCATCGCCGAGGTCTCGGCGAGCGGCGACACCGTGTCGGTCGGGGGGACGCCACGCCCCTGGCCCACCATCCGCTCCATCGACCCCGCCTGTCCGGACACCATCCAGCGAGACGTCTTCAGCGACACCGACGGCAACGTCCATGCCCGCGCCATCGACTGCGTGGCCCACTGGGAGATCACGATGGGCACCGGCGACGGTCGCTACCAGCCGGCGGCCCTGGTGACGCGGGGCCAGATGGCCGCGTTCATCGCCCGCACCCTGGCGAGCACCGGCCACGCCCTCCCCTCCGAGCCCCGTCAGCACTTCTCCGACGTGGCCGGCACCACCCACGAGCTCTCCATCAACCAGCTGGCCGAGCTGGAGGTCGTGAGCGGTCGTGCCGACGGCACCTTCGGCCCGATGGACGCCGTCGACCGCGGCCAGATGGCGACCTTCCTCGCCCGGGCGGTGCGGGAGCGCACCGGCAAGGAGCTGGCCATCACCGCCGACTGGTTCGCCGACGACGACGGCAGCGTCCACGAGGCAGCGGTGAACCGTGTCGCCAGCGCCGGCATCGCCGGCGGGTTCTCCGACGGCACCTACCGGCCCTCCCGGCCCGTCGTCCGCGACCAGATGGCCTCGTTCATCGCCCGGACCCTCGCCCTCCTGGTCGAGGGGGGCTACGCCACCGTCCCCCGCTGAGGTGGCGACCGGTGAGCCGGTAGGTTCCCTCCGGTGAAGGACGCGCTCGGCAACCCGCAGACCGCACTGCTGCTGGGGGGCGGCTCCGACATCGGCTTGGCCACGATGCGGGCCATGGTGGGTCGCCGCCTCCGACAGATCGTGCTCGCCGGCCGAGACACGGCCGCTCTCCAGCCGGCTGCCGGCGAGCTCAGGACGCTGGGCGCCACCGACGTGGAGGTCACCGCCTTCGACGCCCTCGACACCGCCGGGCATGACGACCTCGTCGCCGGCGTGTTCGAGCGCCATGGCGACATCGACCTCGCCCTGGTCGCCTTCGGGGTCCTCGGCGACCAGGAGGAGGCCGAGGCGAGCGCGGTCGAGGCCGCCCGCGTCGTGGCCACCAACTACGTCGGCGCCGTCACCACCTGTCTGGCCCTCGCCCGACACATGCGGGTCCAGGGCCACGGCACGATCGTCGTCCTCTCGTCGGTCGCCGCGGAACGGGCACGGCGCTCGAACTTCGTCTACGGCTCGAGCAAGGCCGGTCTCGACGCCTTCGCCCAGGGACTCGCCGACGCCCTCCGCGGCTCCGGTGTCGAGATCGTCATCGTCCGTCCGGGGTTCGTCCGGTCGTCGATGACCGAAGGGCTCGACCCTGCGCCGATGGCGACCACACCCGAGTCCGTGGCCGACGCCATCGTCGGCGCCGTCGGGGGCGGCTCCCGCGTCATCCACGTCCCCGGCATCCTCCGCTGGGTCTTCACCCTCCTCCGCCACCTCCCGGGGCCGGTGTTCCGCCGGCTGCCCCTGTGACGACGAGCCACGTGGCCGGCGCGCCACCGTCGGGTCGAGTCGGCGACCTGGCGCGGCTCCTGCGGCCGAAGCAGTGGATCAAGAACGTCCTGGTCCTCTCGGCACCGGGTGCGGCCGGCGTGCTGACCGACCCCGGCGACCTCGCGCGCACCCTCGTCGCCTTCGTCGCCTTCTGCCTCGCCGCCAGCGGGACGTACGCCCTCAACGACGCCCACGACGTCGACGCCGACCGTCGCCATCCGACCAAGCGGTTCCGACCCGTGGCGTCGGGTGCGGTCTCGGTGGCGAGCGCCCGGGTGCTCGGCATCACGCTCGTGCTCGCCGCCGTCGCCGTCGGTGCCGCCACCGGACGGTGGCAGCTGCCGGCGACCGTGGCCGCCTACGTCGCCCTCACGACGAGCTACACCCTCGTCCTCAAGCACATCGCGGTCATCGACATCGCCGCCGTCGCCGGGGGATTCGTCTTGCGGGCCGTGGCCGGCGCCGCTGCCACCGGAGTGGACGTGTCCGAGTGGTTCCTCATCGTTGCCTCGTTCGGCTCGCTGTTCATGGTGTCCGGCAAGCGGTCGGCGGAGATCGACGCCGGGGGCGACCTGGCCGGACAGCGGGCCGTCCTGGCCTCGTACTCCCCGCAGTTCCTCCTCTACGTCCGCTCCGTGGCGTCGGGCGTGGCGGTGCTCGCCTACTGCCTATGGGCCTTCGAAGAGGCGGGATCCTCCCAGGCCGGCGTGTGGTTCCAGCTCTCGATCATCCCCTTCGTCCTCGCCGTGCTGCGTTACGCGCTTCGCCTCTCGACCGGCGAGGGCGGCGCGCCGGAGGACATCGTGATCGGCGACCGCACGCTCCAGGTCCTCGGGGTCGTCTGGGCCGCGCTCTTCGCCGCGGGCGTCCACGTCGCATGACCGACCCGCCGACCGGCACGACCACGGCGCCGACGGCGCTCACCGGGTGGGGTGGGACCGGCGCGACGGTGGCACAGGTCGCCTCGCCCAGGGGACCCGACGACGTTGCGCGCCTGCTCGCCAGGGCGTCCGACCGTGGCGTGATCGCCCGCGGCCTCGGGCGGAGCTACGGCGACTCCGCCACCAACGCCGGGGGGACGGTGGTCGACTGCACCTCCCTCAGCGGTGTCCGGTCGCTCGACCCCCGCACGGGCGTAGCCGTGGTCGACGCCGGCAGCAGCCTGGACCAGCTCATGCGCGACCTGGTGCCACAGGGGTGGTTCGTGCCCGTGACCCCTGGGACCCGCCAGGTCACCGTCGGGGGTGCGATCGCCAGCGACATCCACGGCAAGGACCACCACGTGCGCGGCAGCTTCTGCCAATGGGTCGACGCGGTCACCCTCCTGCTGCCCTCCGGGGAGCGACGCGTCGTGGGCCCCGAGCGGGAGCCGGCGCTGTTCTGGGCCACCGCCGGAGGCATGGGGCTCACCGGCATGGTCCTCGACGCCACCCTCCGCCTCCAGCCGATCACCACCTCCCGGCTCGTCGTCGACACCGAGCGGGCCCCCGACCTCGAGTCCTGCATGGCCCGCATGGTCGAAGGCGACGCCCTCCACCGGTACTCCGTCGCGTGGATCGACTGCCTCGCCCAGGGGGCGTCGCTCGGTCGCTCGGTCCTGACCCGCGGCGACCACGCCACCGTCGACCAGCTCCCGCGCCGTCAGCGCGCCGAGCCCCTCCGCTACGAGGTGGGACCCCGACTGACCATCCCGGTCGACGTTCCTTCGGGCCTCCTCAACCGCTTCAGCGTGGGGGCCTTCAACGAGCTCTGGTATCGCAAGCCCAGCAGCGATCGGCTTGGCGAGGTGCAGGGGATCACCCGCTTCTTCCACCCCCTCGACACGGTCGTCGGGTGGAACCGCCTCTACGGGCGCCGGGGCTTCCTCCAGCACCAGTTCGTCGTGCCGCTCGGCGCCGAGGCCACGCTGCGCGCCATCGTCGAGCGCCTCGCGGCAGCTCGCTGCGCCTCCTTCCTCGGGGTCCTCAAGCGCTTCGGGCCCGGGAACCCTGGCCCGCTCTCGTTCCCCATCCCGGGGTGGACCCTCGCTCTCGACATCCCGGTGGGTGACCCCGACCTGAGCGGTCTCCTCGACGGGATCGACGATCTGGTGGCCGAGGCCGGCGGACGCCTCTACCTCGCCAAGGACAGCCGGATGCGCGCCGAGCTGCTACCCACCATGTACCCGAGGCTCGAGGAGTGGCGGGCGGTGCGCCGCTCGGTGGACCCCGACGGCGTCCTCCAGTCCGACCAGTCGCGGCGCCTGGGCCTGTCCTGATCAGTTGAGCTTGGCGCGGAGGCGGTGCGCTGCCTGCGCCAGCTGCGCCGACGACGCCTCGTCGGGGTGCTCGCCGGCGAGCCGGTCGAGGATGCCCGCCGCCTCACCGAAGCGACCCGACGACGCCAGCACCGCCGCCAGCTTGCGGTGCTCGGCACCACCGGCATCGGGCATCGACGACCGCAACGTCAACACCCAGCTGAGGAGGTCTCGGTCCCCCGAAGTGGTGGCGATGCCTTCCAGGTTGCCCAGCATCCGGGTGATGATGGCCACCGTGCCGACCGGCCTCAGGAACGCGGGGTCGAACTCGGCCCCGGGCCCGTGCACCTGGTGGAAGCGCTGCCGGCAGGCCGCCTCGTCGAGGACGGCGCCCCGAGCGAACGCATCCACGAAGACGTCGGGGTCGATCCCGTCACGGACAAGGAAGTGCCCGGGCATGGACACGCCGGAGAGGGGCACGCCCACGCGCCTGCCCACCTCGATCATCACCACGGACAAGGTGATGGGGATGCCCACCCGCCGCTCCAGCACGTCGTCGAGGAACGAGTTGCGAAGATCGTGGTAGTGGACGTCGTCGCCCGTGAAGCCCAGCTCGACGAAGAGGTGCCTGCGCAGTGCGTCGAGAGTGGATCCGAGCACCCCGCCAGCGATCTCGTCGAGGCGGGCCTGACCGGCCGCCGGGTCGAGGTCCGGGTGCGCATGGGCGGCGATGAGCAAGGCTGCCTCGTCGAGGGGGATCGCTCCCTCCGGCCGGTGCACCAGCTCGACGAAGCGTGCGGTGGCGTCCACCGGGACCACCGTACCGAGCGGTGCCCCGGGGGAAGGACAGGAGGGGTGCGATACGGTCCAGGCCCATGTATCCCGGTATGCACGCCCAGCAGACACCCGACAAGGCGGCCTACGTCATGGCCGGCTCCGGTGAGACGGTCACGTACCGCCAGCTCGACGAGCGGTCCAACCGACTGGCCCACCTGTTCAGGGCGGCCGGGCTCCGTCGGGGCGACAGCATCGCCCTGATGCTCGAGAACCACCCCCGGTTCTTCGAGATCTGCTGGGCGGCCCAGCGCGCCGGCCTCTACTACACCGCCATCAGCTCGCGCCTGACGGCGCCCGAGGCCAGCTACATCGTCAACGACTGCGGCGCCCAGGTGTTCATCACCTCCTCGGCAAAGCGCGACGTCGCCGCGTCGCTGCTCGGGTCGACCCCGAACGTCAAGGTGCGCCTCATGCTCGAGGGCGACGCCGAGGGCCACGACGCCTACGAGGCCGCTGTGGCCGAGCACCCCACCACGCCGATCGACGACGAGTCCCAGGGCGTCGACATGCTCTACAGCTCGGGGACCACCGGTCAGCCCAAGGGTGTCAAGGTGCCGCTCCCGGATGGGCCGGTCGACGCCCCGTCGCCCGTGCTCGTCCTCGGCCAGATGCTCTACCAGTTCGACGCCGACTCGATCTACCTCTCCCCCGCCCCGCTCTACCACGCCGCACCGCTGCGCTTCACCATGGCGATCCACCGCATCGGCGGCACCGTGCTCGTGATGGAGCGCTTCGACCCGGAGGACTTCCTGCGCCTCGTCGAGGAGCACCGGGTGACGCACACCCAGGTCGTGCCCACGATGTTCGTCCGCATGCTGAAGCTGCCCGAGGAGGTCCGTGACCGCTACGACCTCTCCAGCCTCCAGGTGGCCATCCACGCCGCCGCTCCCTGCCCCATCCCGGTGAAGGAGCAGATGATCGAGTGGTGGGGTCCCAAGGTCTTCGAGTACTACGCCGGCACCGAGGGCAACGGGTTCTGCGCCATATCCTCCGAGGAGTGGCTCGAGCACCGGGGCTCGGTCGGCAAGCCCCTGATCGGCGAGCTCCACATCCTCGACGAGGACGGCAAGGAGCTCCCGGCCGGCGAGGCCGGCTCGATTTTCTTCGGCGGCGGTTCGGAGTTCGAGTACCACAACGACCCGGAGAAGACGGCGGCTTCGCGCAACGAGCACGGGTGGTCGACCCTCGGCGACGTGGGCTACGTCGACGACGACGGCTACCTGTACCTCACCGACCGCAAGGCCTACATGATCATCTCGGGGGGAGTGAACATCTACCCACAGGAGGCCGAGAACGTCCTGACCATGCACCCCAAGGTCCTCGACGTGGCCGTCCTCGGCGTGCCCAACGAGGACTTCGGCGAGGAGGTCAAGGCCATCGTGCAGCCGATGGACATGGCCGAGGCCGGACCCGACCTCGAGCGCGAGCTGATCGCCTTCTGCAAGGAGCAGCTCGCCGACTACAAGTGCCCGCGATCGGTCGACTTCCGCGACGAGCTGCCCCGCCACCCCACGGGGAAGCTCTACAAGCGCCTCCTCCGCGACGAGTACTGGCCCTCCTAGGCCTCAGCGTCGAGGCATCCGCGTCACCGCCGCCCGATGCTGTGACACTTCGGGCTCATGGCGAAGCGCCACGACGGTGAACAGGGCGATGCGACCTCGGACGAGACCTCGCTCGAGGTCGCCGGCGACCGAGCGACGATCGTCCTTCGAGGCGAGGTCGACATCACCTCCGAGGGCGGAGTCGACGACGCGGTGGTCGAGGGCCTCCGCCGCGGCGCGGAACTCATCACCATCGACCTCTCCGATGTGGTGTTCATGGGGTCGTCGGGTCTGGCATCGCTGCTTCGGGCCGAACGAATCGTCAAGGAGGCCGGTGGTCACCTCGAGCTGCACCGCCCCAGCCGCGCGGTGCGCGACCTGCTCGACATGACCCACCTCACGGAGCGGTTCACCATCCGCGACGCGGAGGCGCCGTAGGTTGGGCGGCGATGCCCTCCTCGCCATGGCCTGTGCTCGACCACCCCGGACCGCTGGCCTTCGCCCACCGCGGTGGGGCCAGCGACGCCCCGGAGAACACGCTGCCGGCCTTCGCGCACGCCGTGGGCCTGGGCTACCGCTACGTGGAGACCGACGTGCATGTCACCGCCGACGGCGCCCTCGTCGCCTTCCACGACGAGACGCTCGACCGGGTGACCGACCGCACCGGCCGGATCGCCGACCTCCCATGGTCCGAGGTTCGCAGGGCACTGGTCGACGGGACCGAGCCCATCCCCCTCCTCGAGGACCTCCTCGGCACGTGGCCTGACCTCCGCGTGAACATCGACCCCAAGCACGACGCCGCCGTCGAACCCCTGGCTGAGGTGCTGCGGCGCACCAACGCCACCGACCGGGTCTGCATCGGGGCCTTCTCAGACAGCCGCCTGGCCCGCCTGCAGGACGAGCTCGGGCCGGACCTCTGCACGTCGCTGGGGCCCAAGGGCACAGCCCGGCTGCGTGGGGCGAGCTTCCGGCTGCCCGCCGGCGCGCTGCTCGCTGGCTGCGCACAGGTGCCGGTGCGGGCGAAGGGCGTCACGATCGTCGACCGCCGGTTCCTCGCCGCCGCCCACCGCCGCGGCCTCCAGGTCCACGTCTGGACCATCGACGACCCCGACGAGATGACCCGGCTCCTCGACCTCGGGGTCGACGGGATCATGACCGATCGCCCCGCCGTGCTGCGCGACGTCCTCGAGCGCCGCGGCGAGTGGGTCTGACCACGCGCCTAGGGAAACAGGACGTGGGGGTTGAGCAGCCCCCCGGGGTCCAGGGCGGCCTTGATGGCTCGGAGCGCGGCGATCTCGGCCTCGCTGCGGGCCAGGTGGAGCCAGCGCCGCTTGGCGCCGCCGATGCCGTGCTCGGCGCTGATGCTGCCTCCACGGTGCGCCACGAGGCGCAGGACGGCATCGTCGACGCGTTCGTCGGCCGGGTCGGGACCCACGACGTTGACGTGGAGGTTCCCGTCGGCGGCGTGACCCCAGATCACGCATCGGGCGCCCCCAGCCACGCGCTCCACCACCGCCCCCACCTCGGCGATGAAACCGGCCACAGCGTGGAGCGGGAGGGTCACGTCGAGCTTGTGGGGGGTCCCGAGGGCTCCCACCGCCTCCGTGTGCCCCTCGCGCAGCCGCCAGAGCGCCCGGCGGGGTCCGGGGTCCTCGGCCACCGCGACATCGACCACCCCTTCGACGAGGGCGACCGCCTCCCCGCCGGCCATGCCGCCGGCCCACTCGAGGAGCAGGAGTGCCCCCACGCCCTGCCGGACGTCGAGGGGGACGGTCACCCCGAGCTGTCGGGCCACGAGCTCCAGCCCCTCGGGGAGCATCAGCTCCGCCGCCTCGAGCACCGTCCCGGCCTGACGGAAGGTCATCAGCGCCGCCATGGCGGCGTCGACCGACGTGAGCGCGACCAAGCAGGTCACCAGGTCTTTCGGGGCTGGTGCCAGGCGCAGGCGGACGGCGGTGACCACCCCGAGCGTGCCCTCGCTCCCGCACAGGAGCCCGGTGAGGTCGTAGCCGGTGTTGTCCTTCTCGAGGCCGTGGAGGCGGGACACGATCGAGCCGTTGGCGAGCACCGCCTCGACCCCTGCGACGCGAGCGCGCATCGAGCCGTGGCGGAGGTGCTGGTTGCCACCAGCGTTGGTGGCCACCATGCCCCCGATGGTGGCCGTGGCCCGGGCTCCGAGGTCGATCCCCGGGACGAGCCCGTGGGGGGCCACGTGGCCCCCCACCGCCTCGAGGGTGGCCCCGGCCCCCACCGTGACCTGTGCTGCCAGCGGATCGACCGGTCCGAGCGTGTCGAGCCGGCGGGTCGAGAGCACCACCTCCCCGTGGAGGGGGACCGAACCCCCGACCAGCCCCGTGTTCCCGCCCTGGGGGACCACCGCGACCCCGGAGGCGGCACACGCCAGCAGCACGGAGGCGACCTCGGCCGCATCGGCGGGTCGCACCACCGCCGGCGTCGCGCCTCGGTACCGGCCGGTCCAGTCGACCTCGGCGCCGGCACGGAGGTCGGCGTCGACGAGCACGTGGTCCGGTCCGACCGCCTCGCGAAGGCGGGCGACGAGATCGGCAGGCGGCACACTCACCCGCGGGGCCCGTCGATGGTGGCCATGCCGGCACGCTACCGGCGTCCTCGCACCCTGCCGGGCAGCAGCGTCTCGCCAGGTCAGAGGACAGAACACGTCCGGCGAAACAGGAAGAACCGGCCCGAACGTCGAACCAAGGGGAGGAACGGGGGAACAACACCAGGCGCGCCGCCACCCGGGGCGCCGCTCGACACAGCGGGAAGGAGGCATCGGCGACATGGACGAGCGGATCGATGTCGACCTTCCCGTAGCCGAGGACGTCGTCGGAACGGCGTCCGTGCGGCTCCTGCGCGCCGGCGTCTCCCGGCCCGAGCGCCTCGAGGCGCTCCGCCTCCTCGGGATCCTGGGTGGCCACGCCGACGGCTCAGGGCGCGTCCGCCTCCGCCTCGAGGTGCTGGCCGGAGAGTTCGCCATCCCCGAGGCCGTCGCCGCCCGTTCGCTCCGGCACCTCGTGACCGGCGACGTCGTCCGGCTCCTCGGTGGCGACCTGGTGGTGGCCGGCGTCGAGCCCCCCGTCCACGGCGGGCTGCGCCTGGCCGACTTCCTCGACCACGTGGCCGCCTCCTTCGCCGACGACGTGGCCGCCCCCGCCGCCCGTCCCGAGATCGACAGCCGGCCGGCGCTCATCCCCCCGCCCGTGGCGGTCGCTCCCCGCACCACGAGCTTCGACGACCTCGACACCGAGTGGCTCGACGTGCCCCTCGAGCCGGCCCCGGTCCGGCGGGGTGGGGTCCGCCCGGCGCTCGCCGGGGTCGGTGCGGCCGTCCTCGCCATGGTCCTCGCGCTCAACCCGAGCGCCCCGCCGCCGCCCTCATCGGCCATCGCCGGCGCAGCGGCACGCGCCGATGTGGGAGAGCAGCGGGCCGCCACCGCTGCCGCCCGCTCCCCTCACCACGTCTCGCCCACCGATCCGCAGACCAGCCTCACCCGCGCCATCGAGGACATGACCACCGCCGGGCGCTCCACGGCTCGCATCGTCACCACGCCCCCGAGGGTCCGGACCGCGCCAGACGGCGAGATCACCCTCGGCCCCGACCCCGCTCGCGGCGACGACAACGCGGAGCCCGACGCGCCGACGGCGCCGTCCAATCCGACGCCGAGCGAGCCCACACGACCGGTCCCCCCGTGCCTGTCCGTCATCCCCGAGCTCCACGTCACCTCGGTCACGACCAGCCTGCGCGACGGCCGTCTCCGCACCGAGGTCGACTCCGAGGACGTCCGGCACTGGGTCGTGGTGATCCGCGGTGCGGCCGAGAACCCGGCAGACGCCGAGATCATGGTCGAGCACCTGACCCTCAGCGCTGAGATCGCCGAGGAGCTGATCGTCGTGACCGGCGTCGACCTCCTCATCCCCGCCGAGGGCGTCGAGTGGATGGTGGAGATCCCCACAGCGAGCCGCAACCAGCCCGAGGTGGGCCCGGTCGAGGTCGTCATCGACGGTTGGCACCCGACCGACCCCGACGCCGCGGTCTGCCCCGACGAGTCCTGAGGTCCTCCCGGGATGCCGGACGGGGCCGCTGGGCGTCAGGCAGAAGGCAGCGCGGACGTAGAAACATTACGCTCCCCCCAACGAGAGGGCGGGAGACGTCAGATGGGTGAACGGGCACGGCTGATCGTCCTCGGCAGGCAGGGCGCCGGCAAGGGGACGCAGTGCGTCCGGCTGGCCGAGCGCCTGGGCGTGCCCCACCGCTCCACGGGCGACCTCCTGCGCGCCGAGGTGGCGGCCGCGACACCCCTCGGCAAGGAGGTCGCCGACCACCTCGAGGAGGGTCGCCTGGTGCCCGACGACCTCGTGCTCGACCTGGTGGCGACCACGCTCGGCAGCCCCCGTGCCCGCGCCGCGGGCTACCTGCTCGACGGCTTCCCGCGGACCCTGGCCCAGGGTCAGGCCCTCTTCGAGGTCCTCGGCCGCGATGCCGCCCACCTGGCGATCGAGCTCTACGTGCCCACCGAGGTGGTGCGGCCCCGCCTCGCCGCCCGTCGCGTCTGCCTGGGCTGCGGCGCCGTGACCTCCGCACCAGCAGGCGGCCCCGAGTGCCGCACCTGCACGGAATGCGACGGTGAGGTCGCTCGACGTGCTGACGACACGGACGAGGCCATCAAGCGTCGGCTGGCCCTCTACGAGCAGGAGTCCTGCCCGCTGCTGATCTGGTTCGACCGCCAGGGCCTCCTCACGTCGGTCAACGGCGTCGGCGAGCCCGAGGAGGTCTTCGCCCGGCTCACCGCCGTGGTCGACGCCGCCCTCGCGTCCCGCTCCGGTGGCGCCGGCCTCCTCGACAGCCACTGACGAAGGATCGGGCCACGGGCCGCCGGCCGTATGCTGCTGAGCCGTGCACACGCTCTCCTCCCGCCGGCCGCTCGGCGCCGCCCTCGCCGTCGCCTGCATGGCCCTCCTGGTCACCGCCGTTCCGGCCGCCGCCGAGACAGCGGCTCCCGATCGCCTGCACGCCTTCGGAGGCGCGTCCGACCATGGCACCCCAGACGCCAGCCCGGAGCACCGCCTGGTGGGCATCGCCGCCCAGGGCGCGGGCCGGTACTGGGTGGCCACGAGCGACGGTGGGGTCCACAGCTATGGGGGGGCGCCGTTCCACGGCTCCGCAAGCGGGCACCTCCTGGCCGCACCGATCGTCGGCATGGCTGCGACGCCCGACGGCACCGGCTACTGGCTGGTGGCGGGCGACGGCGGCGTCTTCTCCTTCGGTGGTGCGCGGTTCCATGGCTCCGCCGGCGCCATGCACCTCAACCGCCCGATCGTGGGGATGGCGTCGACGTCGACCGGACGTGGCTACTGGTTGGTGGCGTCCGACGGCGGGATCTTCGCCTTCGGCGACGCCGTCTTCCACGGTTCGACAGGCGACATGCGACTCAACAGCCCCGTGGTGGGGATGGCGGCCGACCACGCCCCAGGGGCGACCGGCTACTGGCTCGTCGCCGCCGACGGCGGCGTCTTCTCCTTCGGCGCGACCTTCCACGGCTCCGCGGGCGGCATCACGCTGGCGCAGCCCATCGTGGGCATCGCGGCTGCCCCGGGGGGCTACCGGCTGGCGGCCGCCGACGGGGGTGTCTTCACCTACCGGGCCCGCTTCCACGGTGCCGCTCCCTCGAGCACCGCCGAACCGGTCAGCGCCATCGCCAGCAACGGGTCCGACGCCTACTGGCTGCTCCGCTCGCCTCGGCGTCCGGCCTACACCGGGCCGGCCGTGCCCGCCGGGTCGGGCTCCGGACGCCGGGTCATCTACTCCAACAGCGATCAGCAGATCTGGTTGGTGGCGGGCGACGGCGAGGTCGACCGCAGCTACGCCGTCTCCGGGCGACGCGGGGTTCCCGCGGCCGGGACCTACAGCGTGTTCTCCAAGTCGCGTACGGCCTACGCCGGCCACGACGGCATCACCATGGCGAACATGGTCCGCTTCGCGTGGGGCGACAGCCTGGCCATCGGCTTCCACGCCATCCCCCGCGACGCCGAGGGCCGTCCGCTCCAGAGCGAGGACGACCTCGGCGGCTACCGCAGCGCAGGATGTGTCCGGCAGGCTGACCGGG
Organism: Acidimicrobiales bacterium; assembly: GCA_035512495.1. NCBI lineage: Bacteria > Bacillati > Actinomycetota > Acidimicrobiia > Acidimicrobiales > Acidimicrobiales bacterium. Next base: position 42,990 of record DATKDW010000039.1, on the reverse strand, counting down.
ACGCCGCCTACCTCTACGACTGGGCGCCCATCGGCACCACGGTGGTCGTGCTCCGCTGACTACGGGGCGGCGACGCTGAGGTCGCCGCGCTCGGCAGCGCGGGCCGCCTTCGCCTCACGGCGCTCGTTCATGCGACGGCCCGCCTTGCCCACACGCTCGATGTGAGCCAGGACCGAGGAGCGGGCCTCCTCGGCCTCGGGGCTGAGACCCTGGATCGACTCGAGGCCCCAGTGCTTGACGACCACCGGCTGGAGGATGTGGTCGTGGTGGGCGGCGAAGTCGTAGATGCCGGCCTGGGCGATGGCCTTGGCGTGGTTGGCGAAGTTGGGGATGCCGGTCCCGGGCATGGAGAACTCGCGCACGTTGCGGTCGATCGCCAGCACCACGAGGGAGGGGTCGAACTCGATCATGGTCGAGGTGATGTCGCGGTAGAAGACGTGGTGCAGGTTCTCGTCGCCTGCCACCCTGGCCATGATCTTCTGACCCCGCTTGTCCTCCATCCGCCGCCCGGTGTTCCCGTGGGCGATCCGGGTGGCCAGCTCCTGGAGCGTGACGTAGACGAACCCGTCGGCCACGGTCGGCGGCTCGGGGACCTGCCCGCCGCTGATCTGGCTCATCCGACCGCGCTCGAGGGACACCGGGTCGACGCCCCTCGTGACGGTGAGGTAGTCGCGGATCACGATGGCGTGGCGGCCCTCCTCGGCCGTCCAGCGCTTCGACCAGGCACCCCACACCTCGTCGCCACCGAAGAGGTTGTTGATGGTCCGGAAGTAGTGCGGGAGGTTGTCCTCGGTCAGGAGGTTGACGAACAGCGAGCTGCGAACGGCCTCGTCCATCGGCGCCTCGTCCGGCGACCACTCCTCGCCGGCCTCGAAGTCGCGTCCCTCGCTCCACGGGACCATCTCGTGGGGGAACCACTCCTTGGCGTTCGTGAGGTGGCGCTCGAACAGCTCCTCGGCGATGGGAGCGAGCTCGTTGAGGATCTCGGCGTCGGTGCGCATCTCCCTATCCTACCGACAGGCAGGTAGAGGGCAACGCTCACGACCGTCCCTCGACCTCCTGGGCCACGTGGAGCACAGCGCTGCGGTCGGCCCAGTCGGCGGCAAAGGTCGGGTGGCCGGCAGCGGCCATCGCGGCCAGCACCGCTGGGTCGTCGTCGACCACCACCGCCACCTCCCGCCCCGCAGCCACCCGTGCCAGCACCTCCACCTTCACCTCGGCCGCCGGGCGGAACGTGCCGGACGGGCGCATGTGCAGCGGGCGGCCCCCGATGCCGTGGGCCGCCAGCCACGCCTCCGTGTCCGCCCGGTACCGCTCGGGACGGCCCGTCAGGAAGACGATGTCGTGATCCTCGGCGAGGCGCGCCACCACCGCCAGGCCTTCCGGGTGGGGTGGGTCGTGGCGGGCGGCGGCGAAGAACCCGTCCCAGTCCTTGGGTCGGTGCTCGATGTGGTGCAGGCGATGGCGCACATCGGCCACCACGCCGTCGATGTCGATGACCGCCAACGAACGCTGCGTGCTCACGGGTCCACCGTGCCCGATCCCGGCGCCACCGTCACCGGCCGCCCTCGGGCCGGAGCTCGATGGCCCGCCAGCAGTACCAGGCGGCGACCGATCGCCATGGCCGGTACGCCTCGCCCCTCGCCTCCAGCTCGTCGGGCGAGGGCACCGATCCCAGGCCGTGCAGCCGGGCGTAGCCGTTGCGGACCGCGAGGTCGCCCGTCGGCCAGACGTCGAGGCGACCGAGCTGGAAGATGAGGAACATCTCGGCCGTCCACCGCCCCACCCCCCACACCTGGGACAGCTCCCCCACCACGGCGTCGTCGGACAGCGCGCCGATCCGGGCGAGGCGGAGCTCCCCCGACACGACCCGAGCCGCGAGGTCGAGGATGGCCCGGGCCTTGGCGCCCGAGAGCCCGGCGCCGCGCAGGGCGTCCTCGTCGAGGGAGAGGACCGCCTCCGGCGCGAAGCGTCCAGGCACGAGGGCGACCGTGCGCGCCCAGATGGCAGCGGCGGCACCGCCCGCGAGCTGTTGGTGGACGATCGACGACGCCAAGCTCTCGAAGTGGGTCCGTCGCCCGCCCCGTCGCCAGCTCATCGTGCAGGGGCCGGCTCGAGAGACGATGGCGGCGAAGGCCGGATCGGCCCGGCTGATCGCCGCGTCCGCCAGCGCCAGGTCCGCTGCCTGCGTGCCAGCCTTCATGGGACGAAGGTACCGAGCAGAGCCATCGTGGTGAACGCCACCAGCCCGGCGGCGGCGCTGGTGACGGCGAGGCGGTCGAGCCAGGCGGGGCGCGTCACGATGGCTAGGCCGAGCACCAGGGGGAACGCCGCCAGGCCGTAGCGCTCGAAGGACCCGAGGCTCTCGGCCGAGAGCGCCGCCGCCAGCAGCACGGCCGCATAGGCGCCATAGGACACCGGCAGGGTTCGGAAGCACACCACGAGCAGGCCGAGGAACAGCACGATCCAGGGCAGGTGGAGCCCATCGCCGAAGGTGCCGTCCCCGAGCAGGGCGGCCCCGGACTGGAAGATGCGCACCACCGGGTTCACGAAGCCGCCTCGGAGCTCCTCCGACGCGTGGAGCTCGACGGGGAAGCGCCAGTCGCCGAAGCGGACTTGCACCCAGACCAGGTACGAGAAGAGCCCGGCCACCGGGCCGACCACGGCGCCGAGGCGCGCCACCCGCTCTCCCGGGGTCGCCTCGCGGAGGCCGCGGGCTCCCTCGATGGCCGCCGGCAGGGCGAGGGCGGCGCCGAGGGGCCGGCTGAGGGCGCTCAGGAACCCGAAGATCGCTGCGCTCCACCAGCGCTGGCGGCGCAGCGCGAGGAACGTGGCAATGCTGAGCGCCAGCATCACCGACTCGGCGTAGCCGAGCACGAGCACCAGCGCCGGCGGTAGCAGCGCGAGGTGCCAGGCGGCGCGACCCGCGAGGTCGGTGTCACCGGTCTCGGTCCGGGCGAGCCGGTGCAGCAGCGCCCCTGCAGCGAGCGCCGCCATGTTGGCGACGAGGATGAGCGCGACACCCACATTGCCCAGGAGGGGGACCGCCAGCAGGGCGGCCAGGAGGGGGACGAGAGGGAAGAACCGGAGTGCCTCCCGGGCCACGCCCTCGTAGCCGTGGTCGGCGATGTCTCGGTAGAACGCCGCATCCCATGCGAAGAGCCCCTGCTCCAGCTGGAGGGGTCGTACCCCTGCCAAGAGCTCGTCGGAGACGACGATCGCCACGAGGGCGCCGAGCGCGACGGCGACGCGGGCGAGGGCCCAGGCCGGCAGGGCCGCCCGGAGGTCCCTCGGCAGCTTCCCCGCCAGCTCCCTCACCCAGTCGGCCCGAACCGGAAGAGCCACGCGTGCTCGAACTGCTCGCCCGATTCCACCATCACGGTGCGGTCGGGTCGGAGGACGGCGAGGTCGTTGGTAAGCGCCTCACAGGTTCCCTCGAGCGTGCGGTAGCCCCCAGACCACACCAGCCACACGGTCCGGTCACCGGCGAGCTCGTCGACCTCGGCGGCGAACGCTGCGGTGTCGGCCTCCGCCATGCGGTCGGCGTAGTCGACCCAGTCCACGAAGTGGGGGGCCACGTCGTCGGCGAGCGCCAGCTGGCGGAGGTCGTCGGGCAGGAGTCGGCTCACCGCCGGACCGAGCTGGTCTGGGCAGTAGGCCACGACGTCGCCCGACGAGGCCGTCGCGGTGACGGCCGAAGCGACCTGGCCGGCCTGGGTCCGTTGGGTGACGAGGTTGCGCGCCCCGCCGAGGAGGCCGAGGACCGCGAGGACCGCTAGGACACCGGCTTGCACCGATGCACGAGGGAGCTGCACGACCCCCACGGCCGCCATCAGCACCACCAGGGGCAAGATGATCGCGGCGTACCGGCTGGCGAAGGCGCTGTCGAAGACGTAGCCGGCGACCACTCCGATGCCCAGGGTCGCGCCGACGACGACCGCCTCCGGACGCACACCCGGTCGGGTCCTCAGGTCGAGCTCGACGCGACTGCTGCCCACCGCTCGTCCGAGGAGTCCGATGGCCACGAGGGCGAGGAGGAGGAAGCCCAGCAGCTCGGCCTCGGCGTTGGCTCCGCCACCGAAGTCCCGGAGGGTCACCATGAGCACCGTGGCCGGTCGCTCCGGCCTGCCCCACGGGGTCCCGGTGCTGCCCGCCTGGACCAGGAACGACGGCAACCACGGCAGGAAGAGGATCCCACCGGCGGCGACACCGACCGCCAGCCTCGTCGCGGTCCGGCGGAGGTCACCCGGGCCGACCCGCCACGCCTCCCACGCCAGGGCTCCGCCGACGGCGGCGAGGAGGAAGAAGGCCCAGTAGTGGGTCAGCAGGAGGAGGCCGCTGACCGCCGCGACGGCGACCAGCCAGGGCGCGCTGGGCGCCGACCGGGCCTGCCGCAGCGCCAGCCAGCCGAGCAGCACGAGCACGATCACCAGGGCGTACATCCGCACCTCGGTGGCGTACCGCACGGCGAACGGCGAGGTCGTCAGGATGACGAGGGCGGCAACAGCCACGGGCGCTCCTCCGTGGCGCCGGCCGACGAGCGCCATCAGCGGCAGGGCGACGACACCGAGGAGTCCCGAGAGGGTCCGGACGGCGAGGTCACCCGAGCCGACGAGCCGCATCCAGCCGTGCAGGAGCAGGTAGTAGAGCGGAGGATGCCCGTCGCGCTCCAGGGCATCGACCATCTCGCCGACCGGCAGGCTGGCGATGTTGACCGTCAGCGCCTCGTCGAGCCAGAGGTCCGACCGGCTCCACGCCCGGAGGACGACCCCCGCCACCACGGCGAGGACGAGGGCGACGACGAGCACCGGCGGGGGTCCGGCGTCGGCGCGGCTGGAGGGCACGGGGCGCCACGGTAGTCCTGCCCGGCGGGCTCATTGGGGTCCGCCACGATGTGCATGGCCGTCGCGGCTCGACGGTAGGGTCAGCACCGTTCGTGCTCCACCGACGAGTCTGCGAGTACCCATGGCCCCGCCGCAAGGCGACACGCACCCCGCTCCCGACCCCCACGAGGTCGTCATCATCGGCGCCGGCCCCGCCGGCCTGACCGCCGCCTACCAGCTGGCGAAGGCTGGTGAGCGGTCGACGGTCCTCGAGTCGACCGACGTCGTCGGCGGCATCAGTCAGACGGCGGAGCGCGACGGCTGGCGCTTCGACATCGGCGGTCACCGGTTCTTCACCAAGGTCCGAGAGGTGGAGGCGCTCTGGCACGAGATCCTCCCCGACGAGGACTTCCTCATGCGGCCGCGCATGAGCCGCATCTTCTACGGAGGCAAGTTCTACGACTACCCCCTGAAGGCCGGCAACGCCCTGAGGAACCTCGGCGTCGTCGAGGCCGTCCTCTGTGTCCTCTCGTACGTCTGGGCGCGCGTCCGGCCACCGAAGGACCAGTCGAACTTCGAGGGCTGGGTCTCGGCCCGCTTCGGTGCCCGCCTGTACCGCACGTTCTTCAAGACCTACACCGAGAAGGTCTGGGGCGTGCCCGCCACTGAGATCCAGGCCGACTGGGCGGCCCAGCGGATCAAGAACCTCTCGCTCTTCACCGCCGTGCTCAACGCGCTCCTGCCGAAGCGCAACCAGAAGGACATCGCCTCGCTGATCGAGGAGTTCCAGTACCCCAAGTACGGTCCCGGCATGATGTGGGAGCGCTGCCGCGACCTGGTCGTAGAGGCGGGCTCCGACGTCGTCATGGAGGCCCGGGTCACCAAGGTCCGCCACGATGGCGGCCGGGCCGTCGAGGTGGTGTGGGTGCGAGACGGCGTGGAGTCCGCCCACCCCTGCACCGACGTCGTCTCGTCGATGCCTCTCCCGTCGCTGATCCGGGCCATGGACCCACCGGTGCCCGACGCCGTGCGGGCGGCCGCCGATGACCTCAAGTTCCGCGACTTCCTCACCGTGGCGCTGGTGGTGCCGGAGGAAGCCGGCTTCCCGGACAACTGGATCTACGTCCACTCCGCCGACGTCCACCTGGGCCGCATCCAGAACTTCGGCTCCTGGTCGCCCTACCTGGTGAAGGAGGGTCGGACCTGCCTCGGACTGGAGTACTTCGTGTTCGAGGGCGACCACCTCTGGACCATGGCCGACGACGATCTCATCGCCCTCGGCGCCCGCGAGCTCGCCACACTCGGGCTCGTCGATCCTGCCCGCGTCGAGGCCGGCTACGTCGTGCGCATGCCCAAGGCCTATCCGACCTACGACGAGCACTACCGGGCCAACGTCGACGTCCTCCGGGCCTGGCTGGCCGAGCATGCTCCCAACGTGCACCCCGTCGGCCGCAATGGCATGCACCGGTACAACAACCAGGACCACTCGATGATGACGGCAATGCTCACCGTCGAGAACATCCTCGGCGCCCGCCACGACATCTGGGCGGTCAACGTCGAGGAGGAGTACCACGAGGAACGCGCCGCCGAGGGACCCGAGGACGTGCGCGTCAGCCGGTCCGGCCGGGCCGCACCGATCATCCCGAGGGCGGTGCAGGACGCGGCGGCCGAACAGCGCCGGCTCCGGAGCGGCTGAGCTCCGTCACCGCTGAGCCGTCACCGCCGGAACAGGCCGCGCTTCTTCTCCGAGGCGGCCTCGAGCTCGGCGATCCGCCGCTGGGCCTCGGCGAGCTTCGCCTCTGCTTCCATCCGCCGCGCCCGCTCCTCGTCTAGCTCCGACCGGACGAGGCTCTCGGCCCGCCGGGTGATCTCGATCTGCCCCTCCAGGCGCTGACTGACGGCGGACGCCACCTTCTCCGCGATCTGGTCGACATCGACCGACGCCTTCGTCGCCCGGGACCGAGCCGGCGCGCGCGACGCCGAGCCCTTCCCGCTCGCCTGCCGCCGCTTGCGCTCCTCGCTCACCGAACGCTGCGAGAGCTGCACGACACCCCCGCCGTCGCGTGATCCGTCCAGCTTCCCCTCTGAGACCAGCTGTCGGACGCGTCGCTCCGATACCGACAGGATCTTCGCCGCCTGGGCGGCCGTGTAGGTCTGCGCTGCTCGTGCCATGACGACAGGCTACGTCAGGAGACCAGCGCGGTGCTTCCGGAAGGCTTCCGCCGGGAAGCCCACAGGGCTGAACCCCCTCCGGAAGGCTTCCGCGCGGAAACCATCCGGAAGATCGACACCTTCCTGGTTTCCGGAAGGCTTCCGGCCGGAAGTCACCGCAACCAAACCGCTTCCGGAAGGCATCCGTCCGGTGCCGGATCAGCGGTCGGCTGCCCACCGGGCGCGCACCATGTCGGCCAGTGCTCCCAGCAGGGCCGCAGCCGCCAGGACCTGGAAGGGGATCATCGGAACGTGGAAGCGGACGTCGCCGAAGAAGACCAGCGGCGGGAGGACGAGCGACACAGCACTCAGCAGCAGGAGCAGGCGGCCCGGGTCTCGACCCCGCAGCAACCACGGCATGGCAGCCATCGCCGTCAGCAGGGTGGCGAAGAAGACCGCGTTGGCGACTGCCTCCAGGATCGAGCGCCGAAAGGGGGGGATGAACGGGTCGGCGCCGTAGCTCTCGGCGGCGTGGAGCCCGTCGGTGTCGTCCTTGAAGGTGTGGAACAGCCGGAGCGGGACGAGGCGGAGCTGGTCGGCCGGCTGGCCGAGGATGTGCTCCAGCCCCTTCCGGCGACCTTCGGCGTCACGGCGCAGCTCGTACTCCGGCCGCTCGAGGTGGTCGTAGCCGTCGAGGCACGACGGGGGCATCTGGAAGGCGCCGGTGGCCTCCGGGTTGTTCCCGATGCAGAGGTTGTCGCCCATGTTCGTCGAGATGATCACCGGCGACGTCATGACCACCGCGTTTCGGAGCGTCCAAGGGGCGATCACCGCGACGGCCGCAAGGCCGGCGACCAGCACCGATCGACCGACCGCCCGCCATCCCCAACCGGCACCCCACCAGCCGACCAGCGCGAGGACGGGCAGGAAGAGGAGGGACGGCGGACGGACCAGGGCAGAGAGGCCCACGAGCAGCCCGAAGCCGACCAGGGCGCCGAGCGGACGTCGCTCCCATGGGGTCGACACCAGCACCAGCACCGCGAGCAGGGCCAGGGTGATGAAGAGCGTCTCGGTCAGTGCCAGGGCGGCGTGGAAGACCAGGTTCGGGAAGACGGCCATGATGCCCGCGGCGAGGAGGGCAACTCGCTGGTCGAAGAGCCGGCGCCCGATCAGGAAGACCAGCACGAGCGACGATGCGGCGCAGGCGAGGTTGAGCCCCACCACGAGGCCCATCCGGCCGTCCGGCAACGGGCTGTGGTCGGCGAGCCAGAAGAGGGCTCCCAGGACAGCCGGGTAGCCGACGGGGTAGTAGGCGGTCGGCTGGCCGTCGGGGAGGCGGTAGCCGTTCCCCCGGGCGATTTCCTCGGCGAAGACCGTGTAGAAGGTCGGGTCGTGGAGACCGACCGGCTGACGAGTGGCGTAGAGCGCCCACGCCACCCGCAGGGCGACGCCGAGGACCACGATCCCGAGCAGCCACCAGCGGGTGCTGCCGGCCCCTGACCAGGGTGCGCCTCGGGGAGCCGTCGTCGTGAGGCCGGGCGGCGGGGTCGCTCCGGTCCGGGTGGTCGCGGTCGGCACGGCCGCACATGGTAAGGGCGACCCGAGCCGGACGAAGCCGGGCCCCGCCGTAGCATGCCGCCGTGACCGAGCCCCACCCGAGCCCACCCGAGGTCCAGGGCACTCGAGGGTCCCGGCGCTTCGCCCTCGGCCTGCTCGTCATCGTGGTCGTCGCGCTCGGCGTACGGGTCGCCTTCACGCTCCTGGTGGACCCCCAGGTCCCTGAGGTGAGCGACGCCGCGGCGTACCACATGCTCGGCGAGAACCTGGCCGAGGGCCGAGGCTTCATCCGGCCCTTCGACCGCACCATCCTCGGCGAGATCCGCCCGACAGCCGAGTACCCCCCGCTGCTCCCCGCCGTCCTGGCCCTCGCCCACCTCGTCGGCATCGCCTCGGTCGACGGACAACAGCTGGTGCTCTGCGTCGTCGGCACGGCGACGGTCGCCGTGATCGGGCTCCTCGGTCGCCGGGTCGGTGGTGACCTCGTCGGCCTCGTCGCCGCCGGCGTCGCGGCCGTCTACCCCATGCTCTTCCAGAGCGATGCCATCTTGATGCCGGAGACGCCGTTCGCCCTCCTCGTCGCCACGACGCTCCTCTTCGCCCACCGGGCTGCCGAGCGGCGTGGCCTCGACGACATCGCCCTCGTCGGGGTCACGGCTGGACTCGCCGCCCTCACCAGGGCCGAGGGGCTGCTACTCGTCCTCTTCCTCGTCATCCCCCTCTCGGCGCGAGTCGCTGACCTCTCGTGGCGCCGCCGCGCCACCCTCTGCCTGGTCGGTCTGGTCGCAGCCGCCCTCGTGGTCGTCCCGTGGACGGTCCGCAACGCGGTGCGCTTCGACGGCGCCCTCGTGCCGGTCTCGAACAACATGGGCACCGCCCTCGACGGGGCCAACTGCGACCGCACCTACCACGGCAGCCAAACGGGGCTCTGGCTCTACGATTGCTTCGGAGGCTTCGACCTCAGCGAGCAGGACGAGGCCGAGGCAGCGGCGTTCCATCGTGACCGCGGTTTGCGCTACGTGGCCGACAACCTTGGTCGCCTGCCCACCGTGCTCGCCATCCGCCAGGGGCGCACCTGGGGCCTCTACGACGTCGGCCAGCAGGTCACCGTGGAGTCGTTCGAGGGCCGCGACCGGCGCTGGCAGGAGGTCGGCACCCGCACCTACTGGCTGCTCGTGCCCTTCGCCGTCGGGGGCATCATCGTCCTCCGCCGCCGACGGGCGCTGATGTGGCCCATGCTGTCGACGGTCGTCCTCGTCGTCGTCACCACGACGGTGACCTACGGGAACCAGCGGTTCCGGGTGGCGGCTGAGCCTGCCATCGTCGTGCTGGCCGCCACCGGCGCCGTCGCCCTCATCGACGAGGCACGGCGACGCACAGGAGGGAGGTCCCGAACGGAAGCGGCACCCGTCCGATCAGCAGCCGCTCCAGGAGGGTCAGCACCATCGCCGCCCGGTCGATGAGGAACGACGTCTGATCGAGTCCCAGCTCGGCGTCTCCTCCCGAGGCCAAGCGCCGCTTCAGCCACACCGGCCCCACCAGCCAGCTGAAGACGTGAGTCATGAGAAGGGGCTCGAACCCGGCCGCCACGAGCTCGGCCCGCAGCGTCCGGCGGTTGTAGCGTCGAACGTGGCCCAACGCCTCGTCGGCCGCGCTCCACAGCCATCGGTGGGCGGGCACGTTCACCACCAGGTGCCCGCCGTCCGCCAGCACCCGGCGGGCCTCGACCAGTGCAGGGACCGAGCCGGCGAGGTGCTCGATGACGTCGAGGAGGCAGACGACCTCGGCCGTCCCGGTGGCGAGCGGCAGGTGGTCCACCCCCGCCTGGACCGCGGGGAGGCCGTGGTGGCGGTGCGCCTGCGCCACGAGCCGATGGCTCCCCTCGGCCACGACCACCCGGTCCGGCGCCCACCCCAACATGGCGGTCACCCCACCCGCGCCCGCGCCGGCATCGACCAGCCACCCGTCGGTCGACTCCGAGGCGGTCGCTCGTCGCAGCGCCGTGGCCACGAAGGCCGCCTTGCTCCGGAACCACCAGTGATCGCGGTCTGTCGCCATGAGGAGGGCGGCGTTGTCGCCGTCGAAGACACCGGCGCCGGTCGTCCCGGGGGAGGCGGCCGCCACCGGCGTCCGGCTCGGCAGTTGGCCGGCACGGACGTGGCGAGCCCGGCGCCAGATCCGTGCGGTGGCCCACACCATGGCTGTGCCGTCCCGGACGACGTTCACCTTCGAGCGCTCGTCGTGTCGCCACTCGACGGGGACCTCCTGGACACCGATGCCGAGCGCCCCGGCGACGGCGATGGCCTCGGCGTCCCAGGCGAAGCCCCGCTCTCGACAGTGCGGGAGCACCGCTCGCCACACTGCCGCGGACGCCGCCTTTGCACCGCACTGGGTGTCGACGATGCCCGGGGTGATCGTCGCCTGGAGGAGGCGGTTGTAGGTCCGTCCCAGCGCCTCGCGCACACGGCCCTCGGGGCGGGTCACGCGCGAGCCGGAAAGGTCCCGCGACCCCACCGCCAGCACCGGTGCCCGTGTGGCCGCAGCGATGATCCGCTCGAGCTGTTCGAGCGGCGTCGACAGGTCGAGGTCGCAGAACGCGGCATAGGACGCGGTGGTCGAGGCCAGGCCGGCCGCCACGGCCCCGCCCTTGCCCTGGTGTTGCCGTCGTAGAAGGCGGACCGGGAGGCCCGGCGACGCGGCGATCAGCGCTTCGACCGCCGCCGCGGTGCCGTCGCTGCTCCCGTCGTCGACGAACACCAGCTCGCTGCCCGCCGGTTGGCACGCGATGAACGCGACGAGGGTCTCCCCGTACTCGGCGAGGCGTTCGTCCTCGTCGAAGACGGGGACCACGAGGGCGACATCGGTGGTCACGACGGCTCCCAGTCGAGCGGGGCCAGGAAGAGGCCGACCGTCTGGCGGTCCCAGCGTCGCTGGAGCTCGGCGTAGCGGGCGAAGCGGTCGTGCCAGGGGTCGTCATGGGACAGGAGGTCGTCCTCGACGAGCTCGAGGAGGAGCCGGCTGCCGACCAGGATCTCGGGGTCGGCCGGGAGCGGCACCGGCAGGCGGCCCGCTGCCTGCACCGTGAGACCACGGTCGTCGAGCCGCACGACATCGAGCGTGGCAAGGTGGGACTCGACGGCCGACCGGAGCGCATCGAGCTCCCTGCGGGCGTCACGGTCGAGCCCCTCGACGAGCACGACCCGACGGGCGCCGGGGAGCACCGCGGCGGCATCGTCTCCCTCCCGGATCAACAGGCGCTGCGCCTCCTGGTCCCGAAGGCGCCGGGACGGGCCCATCTGACGTTCCATGCCCTCGTCGTCGACCAGGAAGGCGATGCCGCGTCGTTGGAGCTCTGCCATCACCGGACCGCTGTACGGCTCGGCGAAGCGGATGCCCCGGAGGTCGATGACCAGGGGTCCCTCGCCCTCGAGCGCCGCCATCCCGTCGTTGAGCCGGTGCACGACCGGGATGGCCCAGGCGTCGGCTGCCGGGCCGGCGTCGGTGTTGCTGGTGGGCAGGGTGAGGGCCGACATGACGGCGACGAGGACGACGAGGACGACGGGGAGGCCCAGGCGCGGGCCTCGACCCTCGAGGGTCCTCTGCGCCACCAGCGCCAGGGCCAGGGTGGCGAAGGCGGCCACCGGCCAGAGCCAGCGGAACTGGTGGGGGGCGATGCCGAGGAAGCTGACGGGCAGGCTCCACGCCGTCACCAGGCCGGCGGCCAGAGCCACGCCGGCGGTGATCGCAGCCGTCCACGTGGCCCGGTCGTGCTGGCGTCGACCCCACCACCCGGCGAGGGCGAGGAAGAGGCTGAGCAGTGCGAGGAGGGCGATGGCCGCCGTGGTGCCGGGGAGGTCGGGCAGGCGCACGTCGTAGCCAGGACCGAGAGCGCCGTCGGCGGCGGGCTGCAACGTCTGGCCGAACGAGGGGCGAAGCCACCACGGCGGGGCCGCCACCACGCCCGCCACCACCTGCGTGCCGAGCTGGGGTCCGATGGTCTCGGCCGAGTCGCCGGCGTTGCCCGCCAGGCGCGCCAGGTTGCCCTGCCCGTCGCTGGTCAGCTGCTCGATCAGGGGTTGGCTCCACGCCAGCACCAGCACCAGCACCGCCACCCCGCCCATCCGCACCACCTGTCGACGGGTGCCGGCCCACGCCTCCTCGTCGAGGCGGCGCTGGCGGCGCAGGGCCAGGGCCAGGCCGACCGCGCCCCACAGGCCCAGGGCGGCGAGGAGCACGGCGTAGCTGAGGTGGGTCTGGAGGATGAGGCTGCCGGCGCCCACGGCCAGGGGGAGGGCGACAACATCCCCACAGGCCAGTGACCACACCAGCACGAGCACCAGCAGGAAGGTGAGCAGCAGGCTGTGCGGCTGCCACGGATCGAAGAGCAGCTCGCTGCCCATGCTCCACGCCAGGGTGACTGCGACCAGCGTGGCCAGGGCGGCGGTGGCCACGCCTCCCCGGCGGCGGGCCATCACGGCGATGAGGACAAGGGCGAGGCAGTTGAGGAGGGCGGCGCCCACGGCCACGCCCACCTCGTCGCCGAGCTTGGCCGGCACGGCCAGCAGGTCGAACAGCAGGGGTCCGGGGTTGTTGAAGTCGGTGCCGGCGCTGACCGAGGCCGAGGTCCACGTGCCGAGCAGCGGGTGGTGCTCGGTGAGGACGTCGCGCGCCCGGATGGCGAAGTAGGCGTTGTCGCCCACCGGCAGCCAGCCCCGGCTGGCGGCGCGGACGGTGGCCACGACCACGGGCAGGACGGCGAGGGCGATCGCGGCGAGGAGGAGCCCGCCCTCGGCCCGGGTGGGGCGGTGGCTGGGCGCGTCGTTTCGCGTCGGTGGACGGGGATCGGCCTCGGCGGCCGCAGGGCGGATGTCGACCACGTCAGTCCATTGTGTCGACAGGACCGACGAAGACCGCCGTCGGCAGGCCCAGGTCGAGCATGCGTGTCATGGCATCCTGCGCCGTGACCGGCGCGCGGCTGTCGATCGCGACCGCGAAGAGGTTCTCGTCGACGTCGACAAGGCGATCGGACATCCCGGCGGCCCGGAGCTCGCGCAGCACCTGCTCCCGCAGGCGTTGGTACTCGACCTGCTCCTCGGGGCTGCGCGGGTCGATCCCTGCCACCTCGACGACCCCGGACTTGGCCCGCCACCGCTCCACGTGGAAACCGGTCGCCAGGTGGACGACGGCGGTGGCTGCCTCGGGGCTCCGGACGCGGTGCCGCGCCACCGGCACGCCCCACGGCGAGATGGCACCCACGTCGAAGCCGGCACGCTCGAGCTCGTTGACCAGCGCGATCCCCTGCGAACCGATGTAGAGGGCATCGGACCACGTGACCAGGTACCGCCCGTCGCGCCCACCGCCCGCGAGCCCGCCACCCTCGAGGGCGTCGACCACGTCGGGGACGATGCGCCCCATGGTGTCGGACAGGGGCCGTGCGGGGAGGTCCACCGCCCACGCGTCGACAGAGAACACCAGCGCCGAGGTGACGCCGACGACCGCCAGCGCGCCCACCCCCGCCCTGGCGGCGCGCGCGCCTGGCTGCGGTCCGAGTCGCCGGTGCACCACGGCCGCTGCGGTCCAGACCACGGCCAGGAGGAGCAGCGCAGCGATCCCCCAGGCCCAGATCATCAGGTAGTACCAGAGCTGGCCGAAGATGCGGCTGATCGAGACCGCGGCGAAGAGCAGCGCCACGCCGATCACGGCGTGGAGCCGGAGCAGGAGGTGGTGGCGGAGGCGCCACGCACCCCAGACCGCTACGAACCAGACCAGCAGGCAGAGGGTGCCCGGCACCAGGGGTCCACGCGGCGCCTGGGAGGCGTCGACCAGTGAGCCCGTGGCCGCCTGCTGCTCGGTGACGAGTCGCCACGGGTCGAGGTGGAGCAGGACCATCTCCCCTCCCCGCTGCAGGCCGACCGACTCCTCCGGCGGCGAGCCGAAGTGGTCGACGAGGAGCGACATGTTCCCCGGCGTCCGTGCCACCTGATCGACGATCGGGGCGATCCACAGGGCGGCTCCCACTGCGACCGACACCAGCACCCAGGTCACGACGTTGCGGCGGGCGGCGTGGTCGTGACGTCGCTTCCAGCCGAGCAGGGCGACGCCGATGACGGCGAGGCCCACCATGCCCGCCGTCACCCCGACGTAGGGGGTGTGCGTCTGGACGCACATGCTCGCGGCCAGCGCACCGAGCGGGAGGACGACGATGTCGCCGTCGAGCACCGACCAGGCCACCAGCATCAGCACGACCCACCACAGGAGCGGCATGTAGGGGTTCCATGGCTCGGTCAGGGTGTCGGCCCCGTAGGCGCGGGTGAGGATCGCCAGCACCGTGGCGACCCCCAGCGCCAGGCGGAGCCCGGCGCGCCGCCACGCCAACCAGAGCGCTGCGGCCATCGCCGTCGCGTGGAGGACGGCCGTGGCGCCCTGCATGGCCCAGGCGCTGGAGCCGAGCAGGCGGTAGGTGGGGGCGAGGGCCCAGAAGCTGAGCGGGCCGGGGTGGCTCCCCTGCTCGGCGCCGAGCACCCCGATGCGGCCGGGGAGGCCGATCAGCGGCGTGTGACGGGTCCCCACGTCGCGGATGCGCAGCTCGGTCATCGCCAGGTCGAGGATCGGGTACCACTCGGCGCGACGAAGCGCGATCACCGCCACCACGAGCGGCGTCACCAGCACCACCATCATGACGGCCAGCGGTGCCCTCACCGCCCTGCCATCCGGTCGACCTCGCGGTCGGGGGCGGGTGCCGGCCACCTCGCTGTCCGGGGCGTCGTCGAGCGCGACGCCGGACGGAGGGGCAGGGGGCATGGGAGGCGAGCATACTTTCGGGCCCCGGCGATCCCGGGACGCCCCGGGGCCTACGGGAGGTGCTTGAGCAGCTCGAGCACGCCGAGGCGGACCGGTGACTGGTGGTGCGACCCCGTAGCACCGGCCAGCTCCTGACGGTGGGCCAGGAACCACTCGTAGGACTCCACCACCATCGATGCGTTCGAGTGCGAGGGTTCCCACCCGAGCTCGGTCCGGGCCCGGGACGTGTCGAACCAGAGCGACTCGCCGTAGAGCAGCCAGTGGTACGGGGCGAACGGCACCAGCTTGGCGCCGCTGAGGGCGCGCATGGCTCTTCGGGCGGGCCCGACCGGGAGGGAGCGCACTCGCGAGCCGGTGCCGGCGTGGTCGCAGAGCGCCTGGAGCGTCTCGCGCATGGTGCCGAACTCCGTCGCGCCGATGTTGTAGGTGGCCGGTCCGGCCCGCTCCCCTGCGAGGAGGCACGCTTCGGCGAGGTCGTTGGCGTGGACGAGCTGATAGCGGTTGTCGCCCCGACCGAAGACGAAGACGGGGGCGCCCTCGGCGACGAGCTCGAAGAGGATCGCCATGATGCCGAGCCGGCCGTGGCCAAGGATGGTCCGGGGTCGGATCACCGTTACGTCCTGGCCGGCCGCCACGGCGTCCCGGCACAGCGCCTCGGCCTCGAGCTTGGCCCGCCCGTAGGCCTCGAGCGGGCGCGGTGGCGTCGTCTCGTCGACCGGGTTCCGCTCGGGGATCCCGTACACGGCGCTCGACGACGTGTGGACCACCTTTGCCACCCGCGCCTGGCGAGCGGCGAGGAGGACGTTGGCGGTCCCGACGACGTTGACCGACCAGAACAGCTCGCGGTCTCTGGCCAGCGGCACCTGGGCGACGTTGTGGAGGACGACGTCGACGCCCTCCACCGCCGCCCGGAGGGCGTCACGGTCACGCACGTCGCCGGTGACGTGGTCGACACCGGCGATTGCCGAGGCTGGCGGGTTGATGTCGAAGGTCCGGACCGCGTCGCCGCGGGCGAGGGCGGCTTCGGCGAGGAGGGTGCCGAAGTACCCCGTGCCGCCGGTGATGAGCGTGGTTCGGGCCATCAGAGGGCGTGCCCGTGCTCGATGCACCAGCGGATGCTCGTGCGCATCCCCTCGAGGAGGGCCACAGACGGCTCGTAGCAGAGCTCGGCCCGGGCTCGGGAGATGTCGCAGGCGATGGTGTCCTTCAGCTCACCGAGCACGTGCACCGCCTGCACGTAGCGGCCCCGCTCCTGGAGTAGCCGGTCGATCGTGGCCGCCACCTCACCCACCATCCGCGGCACGCGCACCCCCCGGCCGGACACCGCCAGACCCTCGGCCATGAGCGCGGTGCGCACGGTGTCGATGATCGTGTTCAGCTCGTACGGTTCGGCGTCGGCGATCCAGTAGGCCTGGCCCGGCGCGCCGGCTGCCACTTCGGCCCGCTGCATGCCGTCGACGAGGTTGCCGACGTACACCATCGAGCGTTGCTGGGTGCCGTCGCCGATGATGGGGAACCGCCCGCGACGGACGGCGGCGAAGAACCGTGACTGCCGCGCCGGCTGGTGCGGGCCGTAGAACCACGGCGGTCTGAGGATCACCGTCGTCACGTCACCGCGATCGTGGCTGCGCTGCACCAGCTGCTCGGCCTCGAGCTTCGACTGCCCATAGGCGAGGTAGGGGTTGAACGGCGAATCCTCGGTGAAGCGGTCGGTGGGGCGGTCGTTGGCGCCGAAGGGCGAGTTCGACGACACGTGGACGAAGCGGCCCGTGCCGGCGCGCCGCGCTCGGTCGAGCACGAGCTGCGTTCCGCCCACGTTCACGTCGAAGAGCTCTCTCACGAGCGACCTCGGGTGGATGACGGATCCACAGTGGAACACCGTCGCCCCTCCCATGCCTTCGAAGAGGCGATCGACCGCGTCGGGGTCGCGCAGGTCGCCGGCAACGACCTCGACGGTTGGCCCGACCACCTCGAGGAGGGCGACCTCCTCCGGTCGGTGCACCAGGCAGCGGACGCGCGCACGATCGGTGGCGAGCGCCCGCACCAGGTTGGTGCCGAGCCAGCCGGAAGCACCGGTGACGACCACCTCCCGAGGGGCGATCTCGTCGGGGCGGGACTCGGTGTCGGTCATCCGTGCTCCAGGAAGTGCTCGGCGTTGCGGGCGGCGATGGTCATGATCGCCGCCTGGGGGTTGACCCCGGGAGCGTCGGGGACGAGGGAGGCGTCGTTGACGCGGAGGTTCCGGTGGCCCCACACCCGCCCGTAGCTGTCGGCTCCGGTCCGGGCGCGGTCCTCACCCATGCGGATCGACGACGTGAGGTGCACCGTCATGAGGCTGGTGCGCTGGCGGCTCACGGCTCCCCACCATGGGAAGAGGTCGGCGGGCCGCCGGGCGACGCCGGCACCCGTGACCGACGGGTAGAGCTCGGTCGCGCCTGCCGCCAGGAGGACCTCGCCGAGGTGGACCAGGCCACGGGCCAGGCGGCTGACGTCACCCTCGGTGAGGCGATACGTGACCAGGGGGGCCTTCAGGCCCGGGATGGCAAGCACTCGGCCTGCACCTTCGCTCCTGATCGCCGCGTAGTAGACGGCGACGTCCTCCCAGTGGGCGAGGGCGTCAGCGGTGTCGGCGGTCGAGTCGGCGAGGGCAAGGGCCACGTGGCCGCGCCTGCTGGCGGAGCCCCCGATGGTGAGGTTCGGAGCGAACTCGGTGATCCGGTGCATCGGAACGTCGTCGTGGTCGACGGTGTGCGGGAACCGGGCGGCGACCTTGATGGTGGGGTGCAGCTTGAGGCCCCTGCCGATGTTGGCCCGGATGCCACTGCGCTGCAGGAGGGCGGGCGACTGAATGGCGCCCCCGCAGACGAAGACGTGCTCCGCCCGGATGGTGAGGTCCTCGATCGTGCCGTCCGTGCGCCGTCGCTGGCAGCGGGCACCCGTCACGCGGTCCCCCGAACGCTCGAGGCGCAGCACCTTGGTCTCGGGCACCACCTCGGCCCCGTCGGCGACGGCCTGGGGGATCAGCGTGCGCGCCATGGTCTGCTTCGTGCCCCGCCCGGCGGTGTCGTAGCGGAAGACCCGGGGGAACTCGACCGACCGCCAGCCGAGTGCGGTGGCACCGCGCTCGAGCAGCATCGACGACAGGGGCGCGTCGGCCGGAACCTTCTGCACCGACTGGGCACGCTCCACCTGCTCGGCGTGGCGGTCGAGCACCTCGGCCGTGAAGCCGTCGATCCGGTAGGTGTGGCGCCACTCCTCGGCCAGCTCGCCGGGGAGCCGGTGCCACAGACCGCTGTTGATCTCGGTGCTCCCACCCACGCACCGGCCCTCGGCGAAGGCGATCGGGGGGGCTCCGAGGGCGGCGGACGGGCCATGGTGGCGGTACTTGGCGACCATCTCCTCCAGGGAGAAGGGTTCGACGGCATCCGGCTCGACCCATGGCCCCTCCTCGACCACGGTGACCCGGCGACCCCGCGCCGCCAGCGCGGCGGCCGTGGTGGCGCCGCCCGCTCCGGACCCGACGACCAGGACCTCGGTGTGGAGGATGGTCACGTGGCGGGCCCCGCCACCAGCTCCTGCTCGGCGAAGAGGACCAGCCCGGCGAGGAGGCGCTCGTACTGGCGGAGGAGGCCGACGGGGCTGCGCTGCAGTGAGGAGAGCACCTCGGCGGCCGACGCCCGGCGCACGAAGGCCCAAGCGGCGAGCGCGAGAGACTCGGCGACGACTCCGGCACGCAGGTGCTCCGGCATGTCACTGAGGGTCGCGTCGACGTAGTCCTCGATCGCCGCCCGCTGTGCCCGGTCATCGGTCTCGATGAGCGACGCCACCACCTGGCGCTCGAACCGGAGCATGTTGATCGACACTAGCGGCGGTTCCCGCACCACCTCTCACCACTACCCTGACCGCGCATGGCCTCCCAGAGCACCATCGGCGAGGCGCGCCCGACCGCTCCCGGGGGAGCCAGAGGAGGAGCGGACGGCCACCGGCGCCACCTCCTCGACAGGATGAGCCCGGCCCAGCGCACCGCCCTCGCCATCGGCGTCCTGCTCGTCACCTTCGCGCTCCCCCTCCACGGTCTCCTGCGGAACCAGGGTCCCCCGATGGAGGAGGGGTTCATGTTGGTCTTCGCCGAGATGGTGATGAACGGGAAGGTCCCCAACCGGGACTTCCTCCACCTCTACGGGCCGGGGAGCCTCTGGGTCCTCGCCGCGGTGTTCGAGGTCGTGGGTGTCTCCCTCACCGCCGAGCGCCTGGTGGGGCTCACCCAGCAGGTCGGCCTCGTCCTGGGCGTATTCGCCATCGCTCGCCGGTGGGGCCGGACCGTCGCCGTCGCCTGCGGCGTGATCTCGGCGATGATCATCATCCCGCCGATCGGGCTCACCGCACTGGCGTGGGTGGGTGGTGTCGCCCTCGGGCTCTGGGCCGTCCACCTGGGGTCGCTGGCCCGAGTGACCACCGACGAGCGTTGGGCGGGACGGGCGGCCGTCGGTGCGGGGCTGCTGGCGGGCGCGAGCCTCCTCTACCGCCCCGACCTGATCGTCGCCCTGGCGCTGGGGGGCGCCGTCATCCTGTGGGGGATGAGGCCACGCCTCGTGCGTCGAGTGCTCATCGGCGGCGCCGCCGGAGTCTCGCCCTACCTCGTGCACCTTGCCATGGCCGGACCGGGCAACGCCGTCCGCGGCATGATCATCGACCCGGTGTTCCACCTGCGCGGGGGACGGGCACTCCCCATCCCCCCCTCGCCCCGGGAGCTCCAGGGCTTCCTCCAGCGAGCAGGCGACATGGAGCCCTTCGGCTGGCCCCTGCCGATGCCCCCCACACCGATGCAGATCACGCTGTGGTTCTTCCTCCTGCCCCTCTCCGTGATCGCGCTCCTCGCTGCCGGGGCCCTGCTCGTGCGGCGCCGCCCCGGCAGCCCCCGGGCGATCGCCCTGCTCGCGGTGGCGGCCTTCAGCCTCGGCATGCTCCCCCAGGCGGTGCAGCGCGCCGACTCGACCCACCTGGCGTGGGTCAGCTGTGTGCCGATGGCCTTCCTCCCGATCGCCGGCGTGGAGCTGCTGCGACGCCTCCGACCCTCACTCGCTCCTCGCCGGCAAGGCGCCCTCGCCGGCGGCGCCGTGCTGGTCGCCGTGGTGCTGCTCCTGCCCGCCTTCACCGCCCGGTCCTACAGCGATGCCGTGGCCCAGACGTTCGGCATCCACCGCCTCTCCTTCCCCATCACCCACGAGGGCCGGACCTTCTACTACGGCCGCCCCGACGTGGCCCGGGCACTCCCGCCGCTGCTCGCCGAGGTCGAGCGCATCACCGAGCCGGGGGACCGTCTATTCGTCGGGACGTCCGACCTCCGCTTCACGCCCTACAACGACGCCTTCATCTACTACCTCCTCCCCCAGCTCGAGGTTGCCACCTACTACGTCGAGCTCGATCCGGGGGTCGCCAACGCCCCTGGGTCCGGGCTCGCCGACGACCTCGCCTCAGCCGACGTCGTGGTGCTCACCAGGGTCTGGGACGACTGGGACGAGCCGAACGACGCCCGCATCCCGGGGTCGGACGAGCCCAACCGCGTGCTCCACGACCAGTTCTGCACGGTGGCGGTGTACGCGGACCTCTACGAGCTCTTGGAACGCTGCCGTTAGTGTCGCCCCGATGCGAACCCTGGTGGTGATCCCCACCTACCTCGAAGCGTTGAACATCACCGAGGTGCTCCACCGGGTGCGCGAGGTGTTGCCAGACGTCGACATCCTCGTCGTCGACGACAGCAGCCCCGACGGCACCGGCGCGCTGGCGGAGGCGGCTGCCGCCGCGCTCGGCGGCATCGACGTGCTCCACCGGCCCTCGAAGGACGGCCTCGGCCCCGCCTACCGCGCCGGGCTCGGGCTCGGCCTCGAGCGGGGCTACGACATCCTCGTGCAGATGGACGCCGACCTGTCCCACGACCCGGCGGTCCTCCCACGGCTCCTCGAGGCGGTCCACGCCGGGGCCGACGTCGTCATCGGCTCCCGCTACGTCCCCGGTGGGTCCGTCCCGGACTGGCCGTGGCACCGCGAGGCCCTCTCGCGCTACGGCAACCGCTACGCCGGGTTCACGATGCGCACCGGGGTGGCCGACTCGAGCGCCGGGTTCCGCGCCTACCGGGCGACGGCGCTCCAGGCGATCGACCTCCCGGCCACCCGCGCCCGCGGCTACGGCATCCAGCTCGAGATCACCTACCGGATGTCGCGACTGGGTGCGGGGATCACCGAGGTCCCCATCGCCTTCACCGACCGCCTGCGGGGGAAGTCGAAGATGTCGATGCGGATCATCGCCGAGGAGATGGTGCTCATGACCTGGTGGGGCGTCCGCGACCGGGTCCTCCGCCGGGGATCCGCCCCCCGCAGCAGCCGGCCTCTCGGCTGATCAGTACGGCCAGGTGGGGTCGCGGTGACCGAGCAGCCGGGTGAGGCGCCCCAGCCGGGCGACGATCAGCACCTTGATGGCGACGTTGCGGGCGAACCACGGCACCTGGGCCACCTGACGAAGCGCGTTGGTCGCCCGCCCCGTCGGTGACAGGTCCTCCCGCCGGTACTCGGCCATCGACCGTGACCGGTCGACGTAGCGGAAGCGACCGCCGGCGAGCAGCGTCGTGGCGATGGCGAGGGTGACCCCCACCGAGGAGAACGAGTCGTGGATGAGCAGGGTGCCACCCTCGGCCACCCGGTTCCCCCAGTCGACGATGTCGGCCCTGGCCGGTGCGAAGCGGTGCGCACCGTCGATGTAGAGAAGCTGGATCGGACGGTCGACCGACCCACCGGCCTCCTGGGAGGGGAGCCGGACGTGGCGCACCCGGTCGGCAACGCCCGCTCGCCGGAGGTTGGCGAGGTAGGTCTCATGGTCGCGCTGGCCCTCCTCGGCGGGCCCGACGATCTGCTGAGGACCGCGGTCGTTGCCTGCGTGAGGATCGATCGCCACCACCTCGGCGCCCGCGGGGGCGGCGGTGGCGAGCACGATCGCCGAGCGTCCGTGGTAGCTGCCGATCTCGACCACGAGGTCGCCGTCGCCGAGGGCCGACGCCCGGTCCCAGAGCAGTCGTGCCTGGCCCTCGCTCATCCAGCCCTCCACGTCGGCGACCGACGCGAAGGTCGACTGGAACGATGCGGGCGTGGGCATTGGGCGGCCTCGGGGTAGGTCGGACGGTCGTCGATGTCGGGCCGTCGGCAGGGGGGTGACCTAGGATAGATCGCTGCCGTTCGCCCTCCGCTGGCGTCCACGACGCCCGGCGACCCGTCCCCGATCCTGACGAGCCCGCCTCCGTGACCACCGAGCCCTCGGCGTGACCTCCTCCGATCACGCGTCCAACATCGCCAAGCTCGGCGACATCGCCGCGTCCGCCGGGCTCCGCCGCATCCACCTCGTGTCGTGGCGCGACCTCGACGACGTGGAGGCGGGCGGCTCCGAGGTCCACGCCGCGACCGTCTCGCGGCTGTGGGCCGAAGCCGGGATCGAGGTGCTCCTCCGCACCTCCTACGCCCAGGGCCACCCACCCCGTGTGCGCCGGGACGGCTACGACGTGGTCCGCAAGGCCGGTCGCTACATGGTCTTCCCCCGCGCCGCCATCACCGAGGCCGTCGGGCGCTACGGGAAGGCCGACGGCCTGGTCGAGATCTGGAACGGCATGCCCTTCTTCTCCCCGCTCTGGGCGAGGGGGCCCCGGATCGTCTTCCTGCACCACGTGCACGCCGAGATGTGGCAGATGGTCCTCCCACCCAGGCTGGCGGCGATCGGCGACACCATCGAATGCCGCATCGCTCCGCTGCTGTACCGGCGGTCGCGGATCGTGACGCTGTCCGAGTCCTCCAAGCGCGAGCTGGTCGACGACCTCGGGTACCACGACGACCGCGTCACCGTGGTCCCGCCGGGCGTCGAGCCTGCCTTCACGATGGGCGACGAGGCGCGGTCTCCGCACCCGTTGGTGGTCGCCGCCGGCAGGCTGGTGCCGGTGAAGCGCTACGACCTGCTGATCGAGGCCCTGGTCGAGCTCAAGGCCCGCCAGCCCGCTCTCGAGGCGGTCATCGTCGGGGAGGGCTACGAGCGCATCGACCTCGAGCGGCGAATCGCCGCCCACGACGCCGGCTCCTGGCTGCACCTGCCCGGTCGCCTGCCGTTGGAGGAGCTGATCTCGCTCTACCGGCGCGCCTGGGTGCTCACCAGCGCGTCGGCCCGCGAGGGATGGGGAATGACCATCACCGAGGCGGCCGCCTGCGGCACACCGGCAGTGGTCACCGACATCAACGGTCACGCCGACGCCGTCGTCGCCGACCGCAGCGGGCTGCTGGTCGACGGGCGTGACGGTTTGGTCTCCGGCCTCGACCGGGTCCTCTCCGACGACACCCTGCGCGCCCGGCTCTCCGAGGGGGCCCGCGCCCACGCCGCGCCCCTCACCTGGGAGGCCACCGCCCTCGGCACCCTCCAGGCGCTGGCCGACGAGGCGAACCGACGCCGGCGTCGATGAAGCGTCCCCGCTGGCCCAGGCGACGGCGCGCGCCCAGAGACCAGAGCGACGAGGGGATCGTCGCGGCCCGCCGACGCCGGCGAACGTCCGTCGGGCGACACCTGCTGCTGGTGGCCATGGCCTACGTCCCCCTGGTGCTCACCTCGCCGGGACGAGTGGCGGCCGACACCAAGACCTACCTCTACCTCGACCCGGGTCGCCTCCTCTCCCGAGCGGCGTCTATGTGGGACCCCAGCATCGGCCTCGGCACCGTGACCCACCAGAACATCGGCTACCTCTGGCCCATGGGGCCCTGGTACTGGGTCTTCGAGCGCCTCGGGTCACCCGACTGGGTCTCCCAACGCCTCTGGCTCGCCACCGTCATGTTCGCGGCCGGCGCCGGGGTGCTCTACCTCCTTCGCAGCTTCCGCTGGCGCGGCCCGGGGATGTTGGCGGCGGCGACGCTCTACATGCTCAGCCCGTACGTCCTCCACTACGGGGCCCGCATCTCGGTGATCCTGCTCCCCTGGGCTGCCCTCCCCTGGCTCATCGGCCTGACCGAGCGCGCCGTCCGTCGGCGCACGTGGCGCCACCCCGCCCTCTTCGCCCTGGTGGTGGCCACCGTCGGCGGAGTCAACGCCACCGCCCTGGTGATGGCGGGGATCGGGCCGTTGCTGTGGCTCCCGTTCGCCATGGCGTCGAACCGGGAGATCACCGGTCCGACGGTCGTCCGGGCCGCCGGGCGCATCGGCGTCCTCAGCCTGGCGTGCTCGCTCTGGTGGATCGCCGGACTGGCCGCCCAGGGCGCCTACGGCATCGACATCCTCCGATTCACCGAGACGGTCGAGACCGTGGCCCGCACCTCGCTGGCCTCGGAGGTGCTCCGCGGGCTCGGCTACTGGTTCTTCTACGGCGGCGACCTCCTCGGGCCATGGATCGAGCCGGCACGGAGCTACACCCAAGAGCTGTGGCTCATCGCCATCGGGTTCGCGGTGCCCGTGGTCGCCTTCACCGCTGGCGTGGGCATCCGGTGGCGGCACCGCGCCTACTTCGTCACCCTCCTCGCCGTGGGCACCGCCGTGGCGGTCGGGGCCTTCCCCTACGACGGCCCGTCGCCGCTCGGCGCCCTGTTCACGGACCTGGCGACCTCATCGACCGCGGGCCTGGCGCTCCGCAGCACGCCTCGGGCGGTCCCCCTCGTCGCCCTCGCCCTCGCCGTCCTGGTGGCCGCCGGCATCTCCGCCCTGGCCCGGCGCTCGCCGCCCCTGGCGCTGCCCGCCACGCTCGCCGCCGTCCTCCTGGCGGTCGCTGGGCTGCCCCCACTCTGGACGGGCGACATGATCGGGGAGAACCTCGAGCGTCCCGAGGAGATCCCCACCCATTGGCACGAGGCCGCCACCTGGCTCGACGAGCGCGGTGACGCCACCCGGGTCCTGGTCGTCCCCGGGATCGACTTCGCCTCGTACCGGTGGGGCAACACCGTCGACCCCGTGCTCCCCGGTCTGATGGACCGGCCCATGGTGGCCCGGGAGCTGATCCCCTACGGCTCACCCCCGTCGGCCGATCTCCTCATGGCCCTCGACCGGCGCTTCCAGGAGGGCATCCTCGACCCGGCCGCTCTGGCGCCGATGGCTCGCCTCCTCGGCGCCGGCGACGTGCTCTTGCGGTCGGACCTGCAGTTCGAGCGCTACCGGACGCCTCGCCCCCGGGCCTTGCGGGCCGAGCTCACGCCGACCCCGACGGGGCTGGCCGAGCCGGTGACCTTCGGCCCGCCGGCGCCGAACGACGCCGTCCGCTCGATCCCCCTCGTCGACGAGATCACCCTCGCCACGCCCCCCGGTGCGCCCCACCCCGCGCCCGTGACGATCTTTCCCGTGAAGGACCCCCGCCCCATCGTCCGCGTCGCGCCCGCCGGCCGCCCGATCATCCTCGCCGGCGATGGTGAGGGCGTGGTGGAGGCAGCTGCCGCCGGCCTCCTCGATGGACCCGGGGCGCTGCTGTACGACGCCGACCTGCTCGATGCCGAAGACCTCCGCGCCGCGATGCTCGATCGGGGCGCGACGCTGGTGCTGACCGACTCGAACCGGCGGCGAGCACGTCGCTGGAACACGGTGCGCGAGAACGTCGGCGTCACCGAGCAGACCGGCGAGGTCGCGCTCGAGGCCACCGACGTCGACCAGAGGCTCCTGCTGTTCCCCGGCGCCGGCGACGACACCCGGACGGTCGTCGAGCAGCGCGGGGTCCGGCGCGTTCAGGCCTCGAGCTACGGCAACCACATCAGCTACAACGCCGAGGACCGCCCCGCCTACGCCTTCGACGGCAATCCCACCACGGCGTGGCGCACCGGAGCGTTCGGCGACGTCATCGGCGAACGACTGCTCGTGGAGGCGGAGTCACCCGTCACCACCGACCGGGTGGGTCTCACCCAGACCCTCACCGGCGCCCGCAATCGCTGGATCACCGAGGTAGAGCTCCGTCTCGACGGCGAGCCCGTGGGACGGTTCGTCCTCACCGAGGCGTCGAGGACCGAAGGCGGCCAGGTGATCCCCCTCGGGGCGTCGCGCACCTTCACCACCCTCGAGGTCATCGTCGTCGACGACAGCCACCGCGGCGTGGAGGTCGACGGCCTCAGCTCGGCGGGCTTCGCCGAGGTCGACGTCGCCGGGATCCGCGTCGACGAGGTCGTGCGCCTCCCCCGCTCGCTGCTGTCCACCACCGGCGAGGCGTCCGCCGACCAGCCCCTGACGATCCTCCTGGCACGAGCGCGCTCCGATCCGCGCGAGCTCTACCGCAGCGACGAGGAGGTGGCGCTCAGCCGGGCCTTCGAGCTCCCCACTCCCCGACGCTTCGAGCTCACCGGACAGGCACGGTTGTCGGCCCGAGCACCCGACGCCGTCATCGATGCCGCGCTGGGCCACGAGGGCCTCCCCGCCGCCCGGTCGTCGGACCGCATCGTCGGCAACATCGGCGCCCGGGCAGCGTCAGCCTTCGACGGTGACCCCTCGACCGTCTGGCGACCGCCCGTGGGCGAGCAGGTCGGCCGGTGGGTCGAGCTCGAGTCCGGCGCCCCGATGGACCTTGACGGCGTCGACCTCACCGTCGTCCGCGACGGCCGCCACTCGGTGCCCACCCGAGTCCGCGTGGTGGCCGACGGGCGCGAGGTCGCAACGGTCGACGTCGCCCACCAGGACGACGTGGCCACCGAGGGGGCAACGGCGACCACCCGGCTCGACCTCCCGCCCGTCCGGGCCACGACGGTTCGCCTCGTCGTGGAGGAGGTCCGCGTGGTCACCGGGACCGACTCGTTCTCTGACTTCCCCCACACCCTGCCGGTGGGGATCGCCAACATCAGCCTGCCGGTGCGGATGCCCCCGACGCCCGACCAGGTCGACTCCGGCTGCCGCACCGATCTTGCGACCATCGACGGCGAGCCCGTCTCACTGCGTGTCACGGGCTCCCTCGGCAACCGGACCGGCAGGCAGGGCCTGCAGGTGAGCGGCTGCGGAGCGATCAGCGGCGGCATGGACCTTCCGTCGGGTGAGCAGGTGCTGCGCGCCGCCGACGGACGTTCGACGGGGATCGACCTCGATCGACTGGTCCTCACCGCCGATGTCCCGACCCCGGGGGTCACGACCGCCTCGCCCGTCCTCGAGGTCACCGGGCAGGGACGCAGCAGCGTCGACCTCGACGTGAGCGCCATCGATGGCCCGTTCTGGCTCGTGCTCGGCCAGAGCCACAACGACGGGTGGGCGGCCTCGGCCGACGGCCTCGGTGACCTCGGGTCCCCACGGATCCTCGACGGCTACGCCAACGGCTGGTGGGTCGAGCCCGGAGACGCCGACACGCTCAGCATCGCCCTGCGCTGGACCCCGCAGCGATGGGTCTGGCTTGCCCTCGCCCTCTCGGCACTTGGTGTCCTGCTGTGCCTCGCCCTCGCTGTGCTCGACCGCCGCCGAGGCGATCTCATCCCCGACGAGGACACCTCCCTGCCCTGGCAGCCGTGGTTGGACTCACCGCTCACCGGCGCAGGGGGGCGTCCCGACGTCACCGTCACCGCAGCGGTGGCGGTGGCGGCAGGCGCCATCGCCGCCCTGCTCCTGCGCCCGTGGGCAGGGCCGCTGGTCGCCGTCCTCGCCCTCCTCGCGCTGCTGGTCCGGCGGGGCAGAGCGGCCATGGCTCTCGGCTCGGTCGGCTTGATCGGCGCCGCCGGGGCCTATGTCGTCGTCAAGCAGGCCCGCAACGCCTACCCGCCGGACTTCGGCTGGCCCTCGTTCTTCGAGACCGCCCACATCCTCGCCTGGCTTGCCTTGCTCCTCCTCCTCACCGACGTCCTGGTCGCTTGGGCGAGACGCCGGCGCCACTTCGGCTGAGCCCCTACCGACGACGGAGGCGCACTCCTCGGACCGCGTGGTCGCACCCCTTCTCCAGGATGAGGTGAGCGCGCTCGCGCGTCGGCGCGATGTTCTCTCGCAGGTTCGCCCCGTTGATCTCGCGCCAGATCCCACGGGCGGTCGCCACCGCCTCCTCGTCGCTGAGGGCGGCAAAGCGGTGGAAGTACGAGTCGGGGTCGGTGAAGACCGTCGCCCGGAGCGTGAGGAAGCGTTCCACGTACCACTGCTCGACGTCCTGCTCGAGGGCGTCGACGTAGATCGAGAAGTCGAAGAAGTCGGAGACGAAGACCGAAGGGGGCCGTCCCCCTCCCGTGCCACCGGTCTGCAGGACGTTGAGCCCTTCTACGATCACCACGTCGGCCCGGCGGACGACCTGCTCCTCGCCCGGGACGATGTCGTAAGCGATGTGTGAGTAGACGGGCGCAGTGACCTTCTCGGCACCGGACTTGAGAGCCGCCATGAACTCCACGAGGCGTCGTTGGTCGTAGCTCTCCGGGAAGCCCTTGCGGGCCATGAGGCCGCGCTCCTCGAGGACCGCGTTCGGGTGGAGGAAGCCATCGGTGGTGACGAGGTCGACGCGCGGGTGGTCGGGCCAGCGAGCCAGCAGGGCCTGCAGGATGCGGGCCGTGGTGCTCTTGCCGACCGCGACGCTGCCGGCGACCGCGATGACGTAGGGCGCCTTCGCTGCGGGACGTCCGAGGAAGGTGTCGCTGACGGTGGCCAGGCCCTGCGTCGCCACCACGTGGAGGTTGAGCAGCCGCGAGAGCGGCAGGTAGACCTCGGCCACCTCGTCGAGGGACACGTGCTCGTTGACGCCCTGGAGGTCGGAGAGATCCTGCTCGTCGAGGGTGAGCGGCGTGGCGGCTCGCAGGGCGCTCCACTCCGCCGCGCTGAAGTCGGCGTAGGTCGAGGCTGCAGTGCCCCGTCTCGCTCCGGCGCCCACATCAGTCCTTGCTGGCGATCTGGTTCGGCGTGACGTTCACCTTCGGCTCGTACTCGGCGACCTCGACATCCCGGGCCACTCCCCCGAGCGTGGCCGCGAGGGCGGACCGGCAGGTGCCGCAGGGGCCGTAGAAGCGCTCGGAGACGTCCTGCTGACAGCGGGGACAGGTGAAGCTGAGTCGGTCGGGAACATCCTCGGTCACCCCGCCACGATGCCAGACTGCGCCGCCCACACCGGCCAAACCGGTGGCTACCACTCACTCGGGGGCCGTCGGCGATCCTTCTTCTCCGAGTGCTTCCGCTTGGCCTCGACCCGCCGGCGCTTGGCCGCCCGGGAGGGCTTGGTCGCACGACGGGCGGGCACCACCCGCAGACCCTCGGCGAGCCGGGCCGACAAGCGCTCGAGGGCCAGCGAGCGGTTCCGTGCCTGCGACCGCTCGTCGGACGCGGCTGCCACCACCACCGGTCCGAGACGCTCCAGGAGCCGTTCCCGCTGGCGGGGGCCGAGCGACGACGAGGCGGTGATGTCGAAGATCACCTCGACACGGGTGTCAGAGGTGTTCGCGTGCTGGCCCCCGGGCCCGCCGCTGCGCGTGAAGCGGAACGCCAGCTCCGAGAGGGGGATGGTGCACGACCGGTTCACGACGAGGCGGTCGGGGTCAGCCACGCTCCGACCGTACCGGAGCCCTCCGCTACGTTCCCGGGCCATGAGCAACCCGGTCGCCCTGGTCCACGGCTTCGCATCCTCCTTCGAGCGCAACTGGCGGGAACCCGGCTGGGCCGACCTCCTCGCCGAGGCCGGCCGCGAGGTCGTGCCCGTCGACCTGCTCGGCCACGGGACGGCAGAGCGCCCCCACGACCCGGCCGCCTACGCCAACCTCGAGGGCCACCTCGGCGCAGCCCTGCCCTCGGGACCGCTCGATGCCATCGGGTTCAGCCTCGGGGCGCGCGTCCTGCTCGGCCTCGCCGCCCGCGAACCCGCCCGCTTCGAGCGACTCGTGGTCGCCGGCGTCGGCGAGAACCTCTTCCGTGACCACGACGCCGAGCCCCTCGCCCGGGCGGTCGAGACCGGCGATGGCGGGGCGGGAGGCATCGCCCACCTGTTCGTGCAGTACGCCGCCGGCTCGGGGAACGACCCCGTCGCCCTCGCCGCCTGCCTGCGCCGGCCCGAGGAGCCGCTCACCGAGGCCGACCTGGGGCGCATCACCTGCCCGGTGCTCGTCGTGCTCGGCGACAAGGACTTCGCCGGCCCCCCCGACCGCCTGGTCGCGGCCCTGCCCGATGCCCGACTCGTGGTCCTGCGCAACGTGGAGCACTTCGCCACCCCGAAGGACTTCGGGTTCATCGACGCCGCCCTGGAGTTCCTCGACGCCGTCCCGGCGTGACCTCGTGAGCTAGAGGTGCTCGGCAGCGGCAGCCTGGACGGCGGGGGTGATCGACTCCCAGTCGGCGCCGGGACGCCGCGTGACCGTCACGAAGTCTGCCGTGGCGAAGACCGACGCCACTCCCCCGCCCGCCAGGATGGCCGCAGCGAAGGGGTACGGGGCCGCTGCCTCCGGCGTCGAGACGTTGATCATCTCGGGCAGGGTGGTGTCGAGCGTGTACTTCATGGCGTCGGGGTTGGGCGTCGGGGACGGGGTCGCGGTGGCCATGGCCCCAACCTACCGAGTGCCGTCGCCGCTGCCGTCCACCTCGGCCCGGTCAGGCCTCGCGCTGGATCTCGGGGCGGTCGAAGTGCTCGTCGGCGATCTGCTCGGCGGTCCTCGCCAGCTCCAGCTGGAGCGACTCGATCTCCTCGGTGAGCATGGCCGCCCGCTCCCGGCGGCCCTGCACCAACGCCCGCTCGCGCTTCTCGACGAGGTCGGTGAGCTGCAGCTCCACACCCACGGCGTGGTCCTCGAGACGGGGGTCGGTCATCGCCTGGCCCTACCCGGCGTCGCCGCGCAGCACTCACGGTGCCCGGCGTCGCACGCATCGAGTGGTGGTGTCCCTAGCATCGTCGCGATGGCCCCACGATACGACCTCGTGATCGTCGGCATGGGGTCGGCCGGGATGCCCGCTGCCGAGTTCGCCGCCACCCTCCCCCTCAGGGTGGCCATCGTCGAGCGCGACCGGGCCGGTGGCGACTGCCTCTGGACCGGCTGCGTCCCCTCCAAGGCCCTCCTCGCCGCCAGCCGTGCCGCCCACACCATGCGCACCGGGCACCGCTGGGGCCTGCCCGTGCTCGACCCCGAGATCGACACCGCGGCAGTGTGGTCGCGGGTCCGGGCCGTGCGAGCCGAGATCGCCGCCACCGACGACGACCCCGCCCGCTTCGCGCGACTGGGGGTGGAGGTCATCAAGGGGGAGGCCACCGTCACCGGCCCCCACGAGGTCACCGTCGGCGAGCGCAGGCTCCGGACCCGTTTCGTCCTGGTGTGCACGGGGAGCCGTCCCGCGACCCCGCCGATCGATGGCCTCGACGAGGTCGCCCACCTGACCAACGAGGACGTCTTCGAGCTCGACCGAGCGCCCGCATCCCTGGTGGTGGTGGGTGGGGGGCCGGTCGGCGTCGAGATGGCCCAGGCGATGGCCCGCCTCGGCGTGGACACCACCATCCTGCAGCGAGGCGATCGCCTGCTCGCCCGCGAGGAGCCCGAGCTCGCCGACCGGATGACCACGATCCTGCGGGCCGACGGGGTCGACGTCCGGCTCGGCGTCGACGCGGCCCGCCTCTCCCTCGACACCACCGGGCGCAAGGCGGTCCAGTGGATCGGCCAGCTCGGCGTTCGCCAGGTCGCCGCCGACGAGGTCCTCCTCGCCGTGGGCCGCACCCCCAACGTGGAGGGCCTCGGCCTCGAGGAGCTCGGGGTGGGGATCGGGGCCCACGGTGTGGTCGTCGACGACCGGATGCGCACCACCGTGCCGTCGGTCTATGCAGCTGGCGACGTGAACGGCCGTGCCCGGTTCACCCACGCCGCCGCGCACCAGGCCGTCCGCGCCATCCGCGACATGTTCTTCCCAGGCACCGGCAAGGCGAGCGCCCTGGTCCCCTGGTGCACCTTCACCGACCCGTCGCTGGCCCACGCCGGACTCACCTCCGTCGAGGCTCGCCTCGAGCACGGCCCCGACGTCGAGGTCCACCGCGTCGAGCTGGCCCGCTCGGACCGCGCACGCGCCGATGGCAGCACCGAGGGCGTCATGATCGCCGTCACGGCTCGGGGTCAGCTCGTGGGGGCGCACCTCCTGGCCCCCGAGGCGGGCGAGGTCATCCACGAGCTCGCCCTCGCCATGCACGTCGGAGTGAAGCTCACCGACCTGGCGTCGCTGGTCCACGTGTACCCCACCATCTCGACCTCCGTGGGCCAGATGGCCGCCGAGGCGGCCTACGCCCGCGCCTCCCGGTACCACTGGCTCGTCCGTGCCGGCCGCTGGGCGTCCCGCCTCCGCCGAAGGTAAGCGCCTCGCCGCAGGTCGGTGACGGGCCCCGCATCATGTGTTTTGGATGGTGAGGCCGCCGTCGACCACCAGGACGGCGCCGGTCACGAAGGACATGGCAGGGAGCACGAGGCTCAGAGTGGCGTGGGCAACCTCCTCCGGGTCGCCGTAGCGCCGCATCGGCACCCGCCGCCGGGCGAACTTCGCCTTGGCCTCCTCGGGGATCCCTGCGGTCATGCCGGTGCGGATCGGCCCCGGGCACACGCAGTTGACCGTCACGCCGGTCGGCCCGAGCTCGACGGCGAGGGACCGGGTCAGCCCGATCACACCGTGCTTCGCTGCGGTGTACGGGCTGATGTACGCCGTGGCGCCGAGCCCCTCGGTGGACGCGATGTTCACCACCCGGCCCGCGCCGTCTCGGATCAGCGACGGCAGGCAGGCCCGGACCATCCGTCCGTGGGCGGTGAGGTTCACGGCCACGGTGGTCGACCACGCCACCTCCCATGCCTCGTCTCCGATGGCGCTCGGGATGCTGACCCCCGCGTTGTTCACCAGGATGTCGACCGGGCCCAGCTCGGCCTCGACGGCGGCCACCACGGTCGGGATCGCCTGGGCGTCGGTGACGTCGAGCACCCACCCCCGCGCCGTGCCGCCGGCACCCGTGATCTCGGTGACCACGGCGTCAACACCCTCCTGGGTGCGGTCCGTGACCGCCACCCGGGCACCCTCATCGGCCATCAGGTGGGCCGTGGCCCGGCCCATCCCGCTCGCCGCTCCGGTCACGAGGGCGACCCGTCCGTGGATCGACCGCTCCAGCACCGTCAGCCTCGTCGTCATGCGCGGGACCGTAGCGGCCGCCAGCCGGCCTGACCCCAGGGTCAGGTGACCTACGATCCGGCGGTGACCGCCGTGGAGCTCGACGACGACGAGGCAGCCGCCGCCTCCTTCCCCAGTGCCCGCCGCCCCGACCGCACCCGAGCTGTGTCCTCCTGGGGCCTGCGTCTGGCGGTCTACGAGTGGGGCGACCCCGACGGCCCGCCGCTCCTCCTCGCCCACGGGGGCTTCGACTTCGCCGGCACCTTCGACGTGTTCGCCCCCCTGCTGGCCGAGCAGGGCTGGCGGGTGGTGTCGTGGGACCAGCGGGGCCACGGCGCTTCCGAACACGCCGCCCTGTACAGCTGGGATGCCGACGTGCGCGATGCCCTCGCCGTGCTCGACACGGTGACGCAGACCCCGGTCCCTGTCGTCGGCCACTCCAAGGGCGGCGGGCTCATGCTCCAGCTCGCCGACGCCTGCCCTCACCGGGTGAGCCACCTGGTCAACCTCGACGGCCTGCCCTCCAACCGACCCACACCCGACGTCCCCGACCACGAGCGAACCAGGTTGCTGGCCGGCGATCTCACGGCGTGGCTCGACCACCGCCGTCGCGCCGCCCAGGCCGAGCGCAAGCCCGGGAGCCTCGACGACCTGGCCCGACGGCGGGGCCGCATGAACCCCCGGCTGCCGGTCGAGTGGCTCCGGTACCTCGTCACCGTCGGCGCCCGCAAGGACCCCGACGGCTGGCGGTGGACCATCGATCCCGCCCTGCGCTTCGGCGGGTTCGGGCCCTGGCGGCCGGAGTGGTCGCTGCTGCGCATGCCCGGCTTCGGGATGCCGTTCCTGGGTGTGCTCGGTCTCGTCCAGGAGGACATGGGCTGGGGCACGACGCCCGACGACGTGCTGGCCTACCTCCCACCCGGAGCGACCTTCGTGCCGATGCCCGACGCCGGCCACTTCGTCCACATCGAGCGGCCGGCCGAGATCGCCGCCCTCATCGCCGACTTCCTGCCGAGGCCCTGACGTGAGCGACCCCACCCTCCTCACCCACAACAGGGTCACCCTGGCCCTGCACGAGCTGCGCAGCGGCACGGGACGGCCGCTGTTGCTCCTGCACGGCCTCGGCGAGCGCGCACCGGCGGAGGTGCCAGCGGTGGCTGCGGCCTGGCCAGGTCCGATCCACGCCCTCGACCTCACCGGTCACGGCGCCTCCACCGTCCCCGCCGGGGGCGGCTACACGTGCGAGGTCCTCATGGGCGACGCCGACGCCGCCATCGCCCACCTCGGGCCGGTGACCGTCCTCGGGCGCGGGGTCGGCGGCTACGTCGCCCTGCTCATCGCCGGCGGCCGGCCGGCCGAGGTGCGCGGCGCGATCATCGCCGACGGCCCCGGCCTCTTCGGCGGCGCCTCCGGCCCGTCGTCGCCCCGACACACCACCGTCCCGGCCGACGCCGTGGCCCCGCCCGACCCCTTCGCCCTCCAGGACCTCGCCACCGACGTCCGCCCGCCGGACTACGCCACCAGCTTCGTCAGGCAGGCCACCCACGGCTCGGGCCTCGAGACCCCGATCACCGTGGCCGCCATCGGCAGGCCGGTCTGGCTCGAGGCCGTGGTCGGGGAGGTCGGGGTCGCCACCGGCTCCGTCGCCGAGGCCCTTGCCACCTACGCCGACGTCATCTGAGGAGGCTCCCATGGCCACGCTGTCCATCAGCCGCACCATCTCCCTCCTGGCCGAGCAGGCACCGGACCGACCCGCCATCACCTGCGACGGACGCACCATCAGCCGCGGCGAGCTCGACCGGCGCACGAACCGCCTAGCCCGCGCCTACCAGGCGCTGGGGGTGCGCCAGGACGACCTCGTCACCATCGCTCTGCCGAACAACATCGAGTTCTACGAGGCGACGATCGCCACCTGGAAGCTGGGCGCCACCCCCCAGCCGGTGTCGGCCAAGCTGCCCACACGCGAGCGGGAGGACATCGTCGAGCTGGCCGACCCGGCGATCGTGGTCGGCGCCGAGCCCGGCAGCCACGGCGGACGCACCGTCCTGCCTGCCGGTCACGAAGCCAGCCCGTCGCTGTCGGACGAGCCGCTCCCCGACCGGTCACCCGCGTCCTGGAAGGCGCCCACCTCCGGCGGCAGCACCGGCCGGCCGAAGATCATCCTCGCCGGCAACGGGGGGCGCCTCGACCCCGAGGCGGTGCCCGGCAGCCGCATGCGCCGCGACGGGGTGCAGCTGGTGCCCGGCCCGCTGTACCACAACGGGCCCTTCGCCTTCTCGATGCGGGGCCTCCTGCACGGCAACCACCTGGTGGTCCACCGACGCTTCGACGCCGCCGCCACCCTTGCCGACATCGAGGCCCACCGCGTCGACTGGGTGCTCCTCGTCCCGACGATGATGCACCGCATCATGCGCCTGCCCGAGGCCGACCGCCTCGCCAAGGACCTCTCCTCGCTCGAGACGGTCCTGCACCTCGGGGCGCCCTGCCCCCCGTGGCTGAAGGAGGCCTGGATCGAGTGGCTCGGCGGTGAACGGATCGCCGAGCTCTACGCCGGGACCGAGGCGCAGGGCGTCACCTGGATCATGGGTGACGAGTGGCTCGAGCACCGGGGCTCGGTCGGGCGGCCCATCGGCGGCTCACAGATGAAGATCCTCGGCCCCGAGGGCGACGAGCTGCCACCGGGTGAGGTCGGTGAGGTCTTCATGCGGCCCGCCGAGGGATCCGGCCCGACCTACCGCTACATCGGCGCCGAGGCGCGCGAGCGCGATGGCTGGGAGTCGCTCGGCGACCTGGGCTGGCTCGACGAGGACGGCTACCTGTACCTCGCCGACCGCAGCGCCGACCTCATCCTCTCCGGAGGCGCCAACGTGTACCCCGCCGAGGTGGAGGCGGCACTCGACGAGCACCCGCTCATCCGCTCGAGCGCCGTGATCGGCCTCCCGGACGACGATCTCGGGGAGCGGGTCCACGCCCTCCTCGACACCACCGGGGAGGTCGGGGACGACGAGCTGCGGGAGCACCTCGGCGGACGGCTGGTCCGGTACAAGGTCCCGCGCACGTTCGAACGGGTCGACGAGCCCCTCCGTGACGACGCCGGGAAGGTCCGCCGCTCGGCCCTGCGCGCCGAGCGCCTTCCTCCTCCGGAGGCCTGACGCCCCGGGTAGGTTCGGCGCACCACGACCACCAGGGGGAAGCGCAGTGCGAGCAGCAGTCCTACCCGAGATCCCGTCCGCCCTCGAGATCCAGGACGTCACCATCGACGCGCCGGGTCCGCGCGAGGTGCTCATCGACACCGCCGCCGCCGGCGTGTGCCACTCCGACCTCCACTTCATGGAGGGCAAGTACCCCTACCCGACCCCGGCGGTGCTCGGCCACGAGTCGGCCGGGGTGGTCGCTGCCGTCGGTCGCGACGTCACCTACGTCGAGCCCGGCGACCACGTGATCACCTGTCTGGCGGTGTTCTGCGGCAGCTGCGCCTACTGCACCAGCGGCCGTCCGCAGCTCTGCGACAAGACCGAGACCCGGCGTCCTGCCGACGGCCCGCAGCGCCTGTCCCGCGACGGCCAACCGGTGTTCCAGTTCCTCGACATGTCGAGCTTCGCCGAGCAGATGCTCGTGCACGAGCACGGTGTGGTGAAGATCAACCCCGAGATGCCCCTCGACCGCGCTGCCCTCATCGGCTGTGGCGTCACCACCGGCCTCGGCGCCGTCTTCAACACCGCCAAGGTCCGTGCCGGCGAGACCGTGGTCGTGCTCGGCGCCGGCGGCATCGGCCTCAACTGCATCCAGGGCGCCGCCATCGCCGGCGCCGGCCGGATCATCGCCGTCGACATGGTGGCCTCGAAGCTCGATCTGGCCCGCTCCTTCGGTGCCACCGACACCGTTGACGCTTCTCCGGGCGATGCCGTCGCCCAGGTGATCGAGCTCACCGGCGGTGGCGTCGACCACGCCTTCGAGGCCATCGGCCTCAAGGTGGCGGCCGAGCAGTGCTTCGCCATGCTGGCCAAGGGAGGCACGGCCACCATCATCGGCATGATCCCCATCGGCCAGAGCGTCGAGCTCCCCGGCTTCGCGTTCCTCTCCGAGAAGCGCATCCAGGGCTCGAACATGGGCTCCACCAGGTTCCGGATCGACATGCCCCGCTACGTCGACATGTACCTCCGGGGTCGCCTCAAGCTCGACGAGCTGGTCTCGGCCCGCCGGCCCCTCGACGAGATCAACGCCGCCTTCGACGCCATGAAGGCCGGCGAGGTCGCCCGCAGCGTCATCACCTTCTAGGTCCGGCGAGGTTTGGCGCCCGGGCGGTGCTCAGGTGAGCAGCAGGTCCCGGAGGCGGTCGAGGGTGGTCGGCGCCATGCCCCCTCCTTCGACCAGGTAGCGCTCGACACCGCCGTGGTGGTCGTCGACCCGGTCCAGCGCGGCACGCAGGGCCGGGCGGGGCGCGCTCAGGAACGGCCGCACCCGCTCGACATCGACCCCCACGGCCTCGAGTCGGGGTCGCAGCTCCTCGACCCGGCGGTTCGAGCGCAGCACCGTCGAGAGCTCGTAGTCGTCGAGGATGTCGCCCTCATCGACCCCGAGGACAGCCAACAGCAGGGCGGCGCTCAC
This sequence comes from Acidimicrobiales bacterium, assembly GCA_035512495.1. NCBI lineage: Bacteria > Bacillati > Actinomycetota > Acidimicrobiia > Acidimicrobiales > Acidimicrobiales bacterium. The sequence goes on along the minus strand of DATKDW010000039.1, from coordinate 5,017 downwards.
CCCCGTGCGGTCCTTGCCGGCGGTGCAGTGGAACAGCGCCGGCAGCCCCTCCGCATCGGTGAGGCGGGTCAGCAGGGACGCGAAGCTCGGCGCGGCCTCATCAACCATCTGTTCGTACAGATCCACCATGAAGCCGATGCCCAGCTCGTCGAGCTCGCCGGCGAGGAGCTGGTCGATCAGCTCCCGGCCCTCGCCCGCGTCGCCCCCGATGGCGAGGACCACCGAACGGACGCTCCCGTCGACGGGCAGCGCGCTCGGCGCCCGCTGCCGCTCCACGTCGCGCCGCAGGTCGTACACCACCCGGAGGCCCATCCGATGGAGCAGGGCGGCATCGGCGACGGTGAGGCCGCCGAGCGCGTCGGAGCGGAAGACCCTCCCCCAGCGCGTCGTGGCTCCGCCGGCGGCCCGGTACCCACCGAGGTCGCGGAAGTTCAGGGCACCCTCGAGGGCGACCTGGCGCTCAGCGGCGACGACCGCAGGGCCGCCGGCTGCAGGGGCGACCGCGACGTAGTGCCGTCCGGGCTCGAGGCCGGTGAGGCGCACCTCGGTGCCGTCGTCGACCCGCGCCACGGGGGCGGCGTGGTCGATGGCGTCAGGGGTCGGACCCACGCTCACCTCGACCGGGACCGGGTCACCGACGCTTCGCCACCGCACGGTGAGGTCGCCGTCGCCGACGCCCTCGACGGTGAGGTCGGTGATGGTGGCGCTCATCGGCCCTGCCCCTCCCGTCCCGTGTCGGACACGGATCGACCACCTGCTCGGATGTCTGCGAAGCCTAGGGGCCGGCCTCGAACGACGCTGACGACACGACGACCGGGCGGACCCCGACGCCCAGGCCCCCGAGACCCGACCCCTCAAGATCGGCGTGCAACGGCCGATGCTCCGAGGGAAGGGAGATCGATGCCGTCCAGCCAAGCACCACCGCCCGTCCCGACGCGGGCGGCACTCGACGACATCGGCTCCATCGCGCCCTTCTCCAAGGTCTTCGACGTCGCTCCCACCGGGATGGCCCTGGTCATCGAGGAGGACCTCATCGTGGCGGTGGCCAACCAGGCCTTCTGCCGGCTCCTGGGGCGAGACGCGGCCTCCGTCCGTGGTTCGCACGTCTCCGACGTGGTCCACGTCGAGGACCTCGTCGATCTCGCCCAGGGCGCCAACCGGGTCATCACCGACGTCGCTCCCACCTTCGTCGGGACCGCACGCCTCCTCGCAGCCGGCGGCCCGATCTGGACCGAGGTCCGGCTGAGCGCCCTGCCCGCGATCGAGGGAGACCCCCGGATCTTCGTGGTGCAGGTCACGGACATCACCGAGCGACTCCAGCACGACGCCATCGTCGCCCACCAGGCGATGCACGACGACCTCACCGGCCTGCCCAACCGGCTCCTGCTCGCCGACCGGCTCCGCCACGCCCTGGCCCGGCGCACCATCCGCTCGGACGACGTCGCCGTCATGGCCATCGACCTCGACCGCTTCACCCTCGTCAACGAGACCTTCGGCCAGACGGGCGGGGACATGCTGCTGCGCATCGTCGGAGAGCGAATCGCGACGGTCATCGGGCCAGCTGACACGGTGGCCCGGGTGGGCTCCGACGAGTTCGTCGTCCTCTGCGAGGCGGTCACCGGGACCGATGCTGCCCTGACGACGGCCCAGTCCATCGCCGCCGCCATCGGCGAGCCGCTCTGGCTCGACGCCACGGGGGGCGCCGTGGAGATCCTCACTGCCGCCAGCGTTGGTGTCACCGTCGCCGGCCCCACCGAGACCGATGCCGCCGAGATCCTGCGCGAGGCCGACGCCGCGCTCCACCGCGTCAAGGGCCACGGCGGCGGGCAGATCCACCTCTACGACCGCGAGTCCTTCGACGGGGCCGTGGAGCGGCTACGGACCGAGAACGCCCTTCGCGACGGCATCCAGCGCGACGAGCTCTTCGTCCTCTTCCAACCTGCCATCTCGTTCGCGTCCGGGCGCATCGCAGGGGTCGAGGCCCTCGCCCGCTGGACGCACCCCCAGCGCGGCCTGGTCCTCCCCGACGAGTTCATCCCCCTGGCCGAGGAGTGCGGTCTCATCGACCCCATCGGGCGCTGGGTGCTCAGGGAGGCGTGCCGAGCGGCCGCGGGCTGGTCCGACGCCGTCGAGGGACCGCTGGACCTGGCGGTCAACGTCTCTGCCCGCCAGCTCCGCGATGACAGCCTCGTCGACGCCGTCGTCGAGGCCCTGGCCGACAGCGGGATGCCACCCGAGCGGCTCTGTCTCGAGGTCACCGAGACCGCCCTCATGGACGACCGAGTCGACGGCGTGGCGATGCTGCAGAACCTCAAGGATCTCGGTGTCCGCATCGCCCTCGATGACTTCGGCACCGGATGGTCGTCGCTGGCCCACCTCCGCGACGTCCCCCTCGACGTGGTCAAGATCGACCGGACGTTCGTCCGCTCTGCCGTCGAAGAGGTCGCCGACCAGGAGATCGTGCGAAGCGTGATCCAGCTCGGTCATGCCCTGGGACTCGCCGTGGTCGCCGAGGGCATCGAGGACGACGAGCAGCACCGGCTGCTCGCCGACCTCGGCTGCGACCAGTGGCAGGGCTACCTGTGCTCGGTCCCCGTCAGCGATGCCGAGCTGGCCGCCATGCTCGACCGGCAGGAGCCAACGGGCACCGTCGAGTCCCCGTAAGCCACTCGCGCCCGTCTCGGTGGCGACGGCCGTCCCTTCCTCGGGCGCCACCGCGCTTTGGCCTCCCGCGCCGGTGACCGGTAGGTTGCGCGCCACCGAAAGCCACATCGGGCGCACCTTGCCGCGCCCACACCTCGCCGGGTGTCCGACGCCCGGCCCGATCAGGAGAGATCCTTGGACTCCGTTCCCTACCTCGCCGTCGTCGCCGCGCTGGCTGGCCTCGGCCTCGCCTTCTACTTCTTCGGCGTCGTCAAGAAGGCCAGCCCGGGCGATGCCCGCATGGTCGAGCTGATGGAGGCCATCCAGGAGGGCTCCCGGGCCTTCCTGCGCCGTGAGTACCAGGCGGTGGCGATCTTCGTCGTCGTCCTGTCGGTGCTCATCGCCCTGCTCCTCGACAACGGCCTCTACGCCGCCGGGGCCTACCTGGTCGGCGCCGTGTTCAGCGCCCTGGCGGGCTTCATCGGGATGACGGTGGCCACCATGGCCAACGCCCGCACCGCCGAGGCGGCCAAGTCCGGCGCCCAGGTCGCCCTGCCACTGGCCTTCCGGGGCGGGGCGGTCATGGGCTTCACCGTCGCTGGCCTCTCCCTCATCGGCGTCGCCGCCGCCTACATCCTCTTCGTCGACGTCCTGACGATCGAGAACCCGATCCAGGTCGTCACGACCTACTCCCTCGGCGCCTCGTCGATCGCACTCTTCGCCCGCATCGGCGGCGGCATCTACACCAAGGCCGCCGACGTCGGCGCCGACCTGGTCGGCAAGGTGGAGGCCGGCATCCCCGAGGACGACCCGCGCAACCCGGCCACCATCGCCGACAACGTGGGTGACAACGTCGGCGACGTCGCCGGCATGGGAGCGGACCTCTTCGAGTCCTACGCCGGCTCGCTCATCGCCCCCATCGCCCTGGCAGGCTTCGCCTTCGCCGACACCGTCGACGGCGTGCCCGCGGGCTTCCAGGAATCCGCCCTCCTCTACCCGCTGGCCATCGCCACCTTCGGGATGCTCGCCGCCATCGTCGGCGCCTTCACCGTCAGGACCGGCCCCGGCGCCACCGGGCGCGACCTCGCCAAGGCGCTCCACCGCGGCACCTACGTCGCCGCTGGCTTCACCGTCGTGCTCGCCTTCGTCCTCGGTTGGTGGCTCTTCGGCGACATCACCGACCGCTGGTGGGGCTTCCCCATCGCCGTGGTCGCCGGCCTCCTCGCCGGCCTCGCCATCGGCAAGCTCTGCGAGTACTACACCTCTGACCACTACCAGCCGGTCAAGGACATCGCTGCCTCGTCCGAGACGGGCTCGGCCACCACGATCCTCGCCGGCATCGCCACCGGGAAGATCTCGGTCACCGGCTCGGTGCTGCTCGTCGTCGCCGCCATCGGCGCCGCCTACGCAGGCGCCGAGTACGCCCTGCCCGACCTGGCCAACTCCGGCATCTACGGCGTGGCCATCTCCGGCATCGGCATGCTCGCCACCCTCGGCGTGGTGGTCGCCACCGACGCCTACGGCCCCATCGCCGACAACGCCGGCGGCATCGCCGAGATGGCCCACCTCGACCCATCCGTGCGCGAGGTCACCGACGAGCTCGACGCCCTCGGCAACACCACCGCGGCGGTCGCCAAGGGCTTCGCCATCGGCTCCGCCGTCCTCACCGCCCTGGCGCTGTTCGTCTCCTTCCAGGAGTCGATCCGGGCCTCCGGTGGCGAGATCACGCTGAACATCGGCGACGTCGACGTCTTCGTCGGTCTCTTCATCGGCGCCATGCTCCCGTTCCTCTTCGCCGCCCTCACCATGAACGCCGTGGGCCGGGCCGCAAACCAGATGATCGAGGAGGTGCGTCGTCAGTTCCGGGAGATCCCGGGCCTGCGCGAGGGTCGCGAGGGCGTGGTGCCCGAGTACGCCAAGTGCGTCGACATCTCCACCAGCGCCGCCCTCAAGGAGATGATCGTCCCCGGCTCGCTTGCCGTGGTCGTGCCGCTCGTGGTCGGCTTCATCTCGGTCGACGCGCTCGGCGGCCTGCTCGCCGGTGTCCTCGTCACCGGCTTCGCCATCGCCATCTACATGGCCAACGCCGGCGGCGCCTGGGACAACGCCAAGAAGTACATCGAGGCCGGCCACCACGGCGGCAAGGGCTCAGAGCCCCACAAGGCTGCGGTCGTCGGCGACACCGTGGGTGACCCGTTCAAGGACACCTCTGGTCCGGCCATGAACATCCTCATCAAGGTGATGACCGTCGTGGCGCTGATCTTCGCCCCGGCCTTCGTCGACTTCGGCCTCTTCGAACCCCGCCGGATCACCTCACGGTGCACCGTGACCGCGGCGAGCACCTCGGGGTCGGGCGCGACCCCGAGGCCGGGGC
>DATKDW010000038.1 GCA_035512495.1 Acidimicrobiales bacterium | reverse complement strand
GGGCAACATCGCCCAGTACGTGGAGGGCAACGACGCCTTCGGGCTCGACTCCGACCGGGCGCGGCTCATCCGCCTCCTCTTCCAGCCGGTCCTCGTGGCGTGGGCGCTGTGGTCGACCGGGGCGTGGCGGGCGCTCACCGGACGGCGACGCCGCTGGCGACGCTGAGCCGACGTCAGACCGCGTCGAGCTCGGCCCACGGTCGTCAACTGCATCGCGACCGGTGGTCGGACGGCGTCGCGCCTCGGGCGGCCGCTGGTGGTGCTCAGGACCCCCCGGAGAACCGGAACACGTCGAGGCCGCGGGCCCCGAAGTCGCCCACGTAGACGTAGCCCTGGTGCCACAGCGCGCCCCACGAGTTGGCGCCGGGCATGATCAGCTCGGCGGCCTTCGTCGGGTTGGCGGGGTCGCTGAGGTCGACCACCTGGAGACCGGCGTTGTAGGAGCCGATGAACATGTGGTTGCCGTGGGTGCTGAACACGTGCACCGAGCACACCGGGGCGGGCGTGCCGGCGCCGATGAACCACTCCGACAGCTCGGTCGCCTCGGTGAGGTCGTCGGACACCCGCAGGATCGTCACACCACCGGCGTCACACCCGTTGTGGAGGTCCTCGTCGGTCACGATCATGACGCTCGGGTCGCCGTCGAGGAACTGGACCTCGTGGAAGTACCGGATCGGGTGGTGGCCCTCGGCGTGGGGGTGCCGCCAGCGGTTCAGCACCACGGGCGCGGCCGGGTCGGTGATGTCGACAACGAAGACGCTGCCGGTGTTGCCCGCGCCCAGGTAGTTGCCGCCCTCGGCCAGCAGGGCGATGTCGCGCTCGGCGTAGGTGGGCTGCGGGGTGCCTCCCGGCGAGTCGGGTCGACCCTTGCCGCTGCTCCGGACGCGGTCGCGACCCTTGGGCACCTCCCACTGGTCCTCGGGCAGGAGGACCCGCCGGTCGGTGTACACCTCGACGTCGTGGATGTGGGTGAACTTCGGGCCCACCTCACGCTCGCCCCGGTGTGGCGAGGTCTCCCACAGCGCCACCGGGTCGAAGCGGGCGAGGTTCGCCGGAGCAGCCGGCGCCTCGCCGAGGAGGGGCTCGAGGTCGTAGATGCGCAGGCCGTTCTCGCCGGAGCCACCCGACGGAAGCCACAGCCGGCGCTCGTCGACGATGTCGCTGTTGTGGGCCTCGCCGTCGGCGGCGCCAGTGAAGCGCCACAGCAGCTTGGGCGCCGCCGGGTCGGAGACGTCGAGGAACTCGGTCTGGGTGGTGGAAGCCGCTCGTCGGGTACCACCGAGGGCCACGATGTGGCGGCCGTCGAACACGGCGGCGTCAGGGACGGCGTCGGCGCGGGCACCTGGATCGGTCGGTGACTGCGGGCCGGGCACGTACTGGCCGACCTGCGTGGGCGCGGCCGGGTTGCTGATGTCGAAGATGCGCATCCCGAAGCCGTAGGCGCCGACGTAGAGACGGTCGCCCTCCACCACCGAGTGGCCGCCGGTCATGCCCGGCACGTTCGCCACGTGCTCGACGCCGGCGGGTGCGCTGATCACCGGTGCGGCCGCCAGCGCAGGGTCCGGAGCGGGCGCCAAGGCCGCGGCGGCCAAGGCCTTCTCGGTCTCGGGCTCGGGCCCGGTCGATGCCAGGTCGGCGAAGACCTGCTGTGCGACGAGACCGGCCGGCAGGACCGCCGCCAGTGCAGCTGCGCCCCACAGGCGGCGTCGCCTCGAAACCGATCCGCTCTTCATCTGCATGACCCCACTCCTGCTCCGATGTGGACACCCTTGTCAGTGCGAGTCGCCCTCCAGCCGCAGCACGCCCGTGGCGCCCGCCAGCCAGACCGTCGCCACCCCGGCGACCGCGTCCGAGAACTCCTCGCTTGCTCGGAGGGCAACTTCGACGCGCCGCCCGGGTCCTCCTGCCGGTCCCGGCCAGCACTTTCGCGTGGTGAACCCGGCGGACGCTGACGTCGCCGCACGACAGTCAGGGTCGGATGTCGAAGGTCATCGAGACGGGATCCAGCCATCCCCACTTCACCTCGAGGCGGTAGGTGCCTGGCTCGACCGCATCGCCGCGGACCGGAACGCCACCGATCTCCAGATCGTCGGGGAACGCCGTCGGTTGGTTCCACACGCGCTGGTCCCAGGTCTCGCCCACGCCCGTCCGGCAGGATCGAGGCCCCCAGGTCAGATTCTTCAGTTCGAGGGTGAAGACGTAGTGGCTGCTGTCGGCCACGACGTCACCCTCGGAGTCGAGGATGCGCCACGACGGCTTGCCGTCGTCGGTGGTCATCGGGAGCACGCTGTTCGAGCACACGGTCAGCGCGAACTCGACGGGTTCACCCCTCTCGTACCAGGACCGGTCGAGCGTCAGGTCAACCCTCAACGATCGTCCGACATTGCCGGCGACGAAGAGCCCGATCACGATGACCCCGGCGAACGAGAAGAGAGCCGTTCGGCGCGTCATCCCCACGCTGCGCATCGTGCCACGTCATGAGCTCCGGCCACTTTGGGCCTCTGACCTGGGCTTGTCTGGCTGGTGGAGACGATGGGAATCGAACCCACGACCCCCTGCTTGCAAAGCAGGTGCTCTAGCCAACTGAGCTACGTCCCCGTGGGGAGTCCCAGGCTACGCCTCCCCCGCCGCATCGCCCCAACGGGACGCAGCGCCCGATTGGTTGCCGCGCGTGGGCCGGCGGAGTAGGCCACGACCATGCCCGCGTTCCTGCTCCCCACCGAACCGGTCGAGTCGCTGGAGGCCTACCTGGCCACCGACGTCGGCGGGGCGGGCGTCGCACGTGCCCAGGAGATCGGCCCGGCCGCGACCATCGACGAGGTGCTCGCCTCGGGGTTGCGGGGCCGAGGCGGTGGCGGCTTCCCGACCGGTCGCAAGTGGCAGGG
>DATKDW010000037.1 GCA_035512495.1 Acidimicrobiales bacterium | reverse complement strand
GACGGATGGGGGAGGCACCCAGCCAGAGGAGCTCCTCGAGGTCGATGACCTGGTCGCCGGGTTCGGCGCCACCACGGTGCTGCACGGCGTGTCGCTCACGGTGCGGCGCGGCGAGGTGGCGGGGATCTTCGGGCTGAACGGCGCTGGCAAGTCGGTCTGCATGAAGGTGCTCGCCGGTGTGGTGCCGGCTCGCTCGGGCCGGGTGCGCTTCGCTGGCCGCGACATCACCACCACCAGCGCCGAGGAGCGCGTCGAGCTGGGCATGGCTCACGTCCCCCAGGGCCGGCAGGTCTTCGGCGCCCTCACCGTCGAGCAGAACCTCCGCCTCGGGGCCTACACGCTGCGTCGGCGCGACCGGGCCCGGTACCCGTCGGTGCTGGCCGACGTCCTCGACCGCTTCCCGATCCTCGCCGACCGGCGCGAACAGGTGGCCGGCACCATGTCCGGGGGCGAGCAGGCCTCGCTGGCCGTGGCCCGTGCCCTCATGTCGGAGCCCACGCTGGTGCTCGTCGACGAGCCGTCCGCCGGCCTGGCGCCACTCGTGGTCGAGGACCTCTTCACCACCCTGCGGACCGTGGCGGCCTCGGGCGTCACCATGCTCCTCGTCGAGCAGAACGTGGCCTTCGGCCTGCAGCTGGCCGACACTGCCAACGTGATGCAGGTCGGCCAGGTCGTGTACCGGGGCCCGGTCGCCGACCTCGACCCGTCGGCGCTTGCCGGCTTCCTCGGGGTCGGGCGGCTCCTCGGCGCAGGGGTCGCGGCGTCGGTCGCCGGCCGACGCCCCTCGGAGACGCCCGGCCGGCGGCGGGGCCAGCCGCTCGTTGCCTCGACTCGGGCCGGGAACGACCTGGGACCCACCAATGGGCCGCCGCGCCGCGCCGCGCCCCCCACCACCTGAAGGAGCGAACATGCCTGTGGTCCAGCGAGACGACGCCGAGATCTGGTGGGACGAGCGCGGGGAGGGAGACCCCGTGCTGTTGATCCAGGGCCTCGGCTACCCCTCCGACATGTGGTACCGCCTCGAGCCCGCCCTGGCCGAGCGCTACCGCGTCATTCGCTTCGACAACCGGGGCGTGGGCCGGACCGGGGTCCCCGCGGGCCCTTACACGATCGAGACGATGGCGGGCGACGCCGCGGCGGTGCTCGACGCTGCGGGCGTGGGCGCCGCGCACGTCGTGGGCGCCTCGATGGGCGGCGTCATCGCCCAGGAGCTGGTGCTCACCCGGCCGGAGCGCGTGGCGTCACTGGTCCTCGGCTGCACCACCCCCGGCGGCGCCGAGGCCGCGCCGCTCTCACCCGAGGCCATGGAGATGGTCATGGCGCGGGCCACCATGTCCGCCGACGAGGCGGCAGAGGTCGCGGTCCCGTTCGTCTACGCCGCGGGCACCCCCCGCTCCCGGATCGACGAGGACGTCGCGGTGCGATTGGCCAACCCCACCTCCCCCGAGGGCTACAGCAACCAGGTGGCGGGCGTGGTCCAACACGCCGGCACCTTCTCTCGCCTCGGCACCATCGCGGTGCCCACGCTGGTGGTGCACGGCCTCGAGGACCGCCTCGTCGACCCGGCCAACGCCAAGATCCTCGCCGATGCCATCCCCGGCGCCCGTCTCGAGCTGCTCCCCGACGCCAGCCACGTCTTCTTCACCGACCAGCCCGAGACCACGCTGCGGGTGCTCCTCGACTTCCTCGACCAGGTCTGACCCCCGGGAGCGGCCGCTCAGGCGGGCGCCATCAACGCCTCGTAGGCATCGGCGAGGCCGTGGAGGCTGGTCCTGCCGTCACCCTGGTACGACGAGCCGTGCATGACGGCGAGGGTGGTGGGCTCAAGGTCGCCGAGGGCCCGCAGGACCTGGCCGGTGTGCGGTGCGAGGCAGGTGGCGCCGAACATCGCCTCGGCGGCCATGGCGGGCTCCAGGATGTCGCCTGTGGTGAGGGCCGGCCCGGAGCCCACCTGGGAGAACAGGTCGCCGCACAGGAGGGTCCCCGTGGTCTCCTCGAAGAGGACCTGGGCCTCCCATCCGTGGGGGACGTGGGGTGTGGAGATCTGGCGGAGGCGCTTGCCGCCGATGTCGAGGACCTCGCCCTCGGCGAGCACGCGCGGCGCGCGGTCGCACAGGTCGTTCAGCGAGATGTCACACCCGAGCCCGCCGTAGGCGACCTCCGAATGCGGAGCCGCGGCCAGCCACATGTTCATGGCGCCACACTCGTCGGACTCCACGTGGCCGAAGCTGATCCAGCGCAGCGACTCGACGGGTAGCACCGTGGCCACTGCCTCGGCCACGAGCGGGAACATGCCCCTGGGTCCGGTGTGGAACAGGAGCGGTTCCTCGCCCGTGACGAGGAACTGGTTGAAGGTGAACCCCTCCGGGGTGACTTCGGGGATCCAGGTGGAGATCCGGTGGATGCCAGCCGCGATCTCGTCCACTGTCGGTTGCATGGGTTCCATGCCCTGATGGCGTTCAGGCTGCCCCGGTTCCGTTCACTCGAGGCTGAACGATCCAGCGGACGTCGTCGTCGGACGGCTCGTAGGCGCAGTACATGCCGGTGCGCACCCCGCGGTCGAGCGCCGGCCCGGCCTCGGGGAGGGCATCGACGAGCTTGACGACGGCGGCGCGCAGGGCACGGGTGACGTTGAGGCGGGCCCGCTCGGCAGCCGAGGCGGCCCGCCGCTCGCGGCCGCCGAGACCGAAGGCCTGGGCCAGTTGGCCGATGATCTGGTCGCGCTCCGCCTGGAGGACTTCGGCCTCGTCCAGCCGGCCCAGGTCGAGGGCCTCCTCCACTTCCGAGCTCAAGGCCTCCAGCCGGTGCCGGAAGGCGTTGCGGGCCCGGCCGTCGAGCAGCGCGCCGGCGTCACCGAGGGAGCGCCGGTCGACACCGCCCGTCGGCTCCACCCCCTCCACGCGGTCGACCAGGTCGAGGGCGTGGCGTTCCACCCCCGGGTTGGCGAGGAGCTCGACCAGGTAGCAGAGCCCCTTGGTGCGGGGCAGCCGTACCGCCGTACCTGCTACCGCGGCGACGAACCACCGGCCGTCGGGGGCGAGGGAGGCGGTGACGGCATGGGTCCCACCGGGTGCTCGATGATCGAGGCGCTCGAGCAGCGCACGGTCCTGGGGTGGGAGCACCACGTCGAGGGTCGCGAGAGCAGCGGCGGCCGCCTTGGCGTCGATGACGGCGCCAGCGAGGTCGCCTGCCTCCTCGCGAAGGCGGGCCAGCTCCAGCAGCACGGTGGCGCGCACCCACGGGCTCCGGCTCGCGTCCAGCCGGTCGGCTAGCGCCTCGAGGTCCTCGACGGCCTCGTCCCTCCCCTCGGCGAGGGCGGCGGCGACCCGGGCCCGGGCGGCGACAGCTCTGGACTGCAACGCCGGGATCGTCAGGGTGGCCGTCCGCTCGCAGAGGTCCTCGCAGGCGAGCCGGGCAGCGTGGAGGTCGCCCTTCCCAAGCTCGGCCGACACGAGCACCGAGAGGAGCTCCGCGGCGCGGAGGCGGTCGGAGCCGAGTACCCGAAGGCCGCGTCGCGCGGCGGCGCGCGCCAGGTCGTGGTCACCCCGCGCCAGGTGGAGCCGGGCCGTCGGCAGCAGGGCCTGGATGGCCTGGTCGCGCCCCAGCAAGAGCGCTTCGGCGTCGGCCAGCCGTCCCTGCCGGACACGGAGGTCGGCGAGGGCGATCGCCGGGTGCCAGCTGGGTCTGGCCATCGCCGCCTCGAAGTCGGCCATGGCCCGCTCGAGCACGGCCTCGGCCTCGCCCCATCGGCCGAGCTCGCACAGGAGGGTGGCCCTCACGCTCTCGCAGTGGCTGGCGAGGAAGATCGGGGCTCCCGCGGTGAAGCCGATCAGGCCCTGCTCGCGGAGAGGCCCGGCCCACGCCTCGGCTCGGTCGAAGTCGACCGCGTGGTAGCAGGCGGTGAAGAAGGAGCACACCGACTTCCCGGTCGCGTCGCGGTTGTCGGCCGGCCCGCACGCCAGGGCCATGGCCTCGTCGAGGAGCGCCATCCCCTCCGCCACCCTGCCCGCCTGCACGTGGGCGAGGCCCCCGTCGGCCAGTGCCTTGGTCTCGAGGTTGACGTCACCGAAGCGCCGGGCACGGTCGAGGGCGAGCTCGGCGCCCGCCAGAAGCTCGTCCGGGTCGGCCACGTCGCAGCCGAGAGCGGCGACGGCCACCCAGCCCTGCTCCACGCAGTCGGGCTCGTCGCCGATCAGGCGCCGGGCACGGACGAACCACGCCCGCGCGGCGGTGAGGTTGCCCATGAAGCTGCCGTAGACCTCACCCAGGTTGACGCATGCCATGGCGGCCTGCCGGGGCGAACCGGCGGTGGTGAAGCCCCGGACGGCCGCGGAGAGGTGGGCGACCACTGCTTCCAGGTCGGAGCGGCCGAACGCCTCGTCGGCGGCCGCCATCGCCTCCTCGGCCGCTGCGGCCCCCGTCATGGCGACAGCATCGCGCACCGAGGGGTGTTCGCCCGGGCTGCTCTCGGCCGTCCTGGCGGTCGGCGTGTCCCTCGGTGCCCTGGTCTCCTACGCCATCGCCCGGGATGCCAGTGCTGCTTCGCCGTCGAAGGCGAATGGTCACGTAGGGTGGGTAGGGGTTTCTCGACTTCCGTGTCAACCTCACGGCGCTCCGCATGCGGCGTCGGCGAGTGGAGGTGGGATGCACATCGAGTCGGACCCGGAGCGACGGCGACACCGGCTCTCGGACGACCCCGACTTCCGTGAGCTCAGCGGTGCCGCTCATGATGCGTTCATCGCCTTCGACGACCGCGGGGTCATCCGCACGTGGAACACGGCCGCCGCCCGGATGTTCGGCTATGCACGCGAGGAGGCGATCGGCAGGGACGCCACGATGCTGGACCCCGTCGACCAGTTCGAAGGGTCGCTCGTGGCGCGCACCCTCGACGGTGAGCGCATCCATCGCGTCAGCGCCGATGGGAGACGGAAGGACGGCTCGAGCGTCGCCATGATGGTGACCATGCTCCCGGTCGACGGCGGGCAGGGCGGCATCATCATGGCCCGCGACCTGACGGAGGAGCGGCTCGCGCAAGCGACCTTGACCGAGGCCGAGCTCCGCATGCAGGAGGCCCAGGAGCTCTCCCACGTCGGCCTGTGGCTGTGGGACGCGGCGACCGACGCGATGCAGATCTCCGACGAGCTGTATCGCATCCACGGCCTCGACCCCGACGCCTTCGACGGGACGATGACCTCGTACCTCGAACACCTCCATGCCGAGGACCGCTCCTCCTTCACAGCGGCGCTCCAGGCAGCGCTCGGTTCCCCGCGCGGGCTCGAGGAGGAGTACCGCATCGACCTCCCCGACGGATCGACGGGCTGGGTGTACAGCCGGGCCGAGTCCGTCGCCGGCCACGCCGGCCTCCGCGGCGTGGCGCAGGACGTCACCGATCGCAAGCGTGCGGCCGAGGTGCTCCGCGACCAGGCGTCACTGCTCGAGCTGCTCCGTCGGATCGCCGTCGCCGCCAACGAGGCCGCCGACCTCGAGCAGGCCCTTCGCAGCTGTGTGCTCGACGTCTGCCTCCACACCGGCTGGCCGGTCGGCCAGGTCCTGTTCATCGAAGACGGCCTGGTCGCCCCGAGCTGGGACGTCCACACGACGGACCCGTCGAGGTACGGAGCGCTGGTCGACGCCCCTCCGACGACCGCTCCCTCGCTCTCGGGCTCGCTGGCCCGGGCACTCGACACCGGCCGTCCGGTCGTGGCACCGGCCGGTGGACCGGATGGGGGCCGCTGGGGCCAGGCGATGGCCGACGCCGGCCTCGGGACCCTGATCGCCCTGCCGATCGTCGTCGGTACGGAACCGGTGGCCGTGCTCCAGTTCTTCGGGCAGAGCGAGCCCGACCCGACGCTCGTCACCATGGTGTGGGACGGCGCCAACCAGCTCGGACGGGTCGCCGAGCGGGCCACGTCGAGGGACGAGCTGTCCCACCAGGCGCTGCACGACGCGTTGACCGGCCTGCCGAACCGCAGCCTCCTGATGGACCGGCTCGCGCGCGCACTGGTCCGCCAGCAACGGCACGGGAACCTGATCATGCTGATCTTCCTCGACCTCGACAACTTCAAGCTCATCAACGACAGCCTTGGCCACGAGACGGGCGACGATCTCGTCATCAACGTCGCCCGTCGGCTGGAGGAGGTCCTGCGTCCCGAAGACACGTGCGCGCGGTTCGGCGGCGACGAGTTCATCGTCCTCTGCGAGGGCCTGTCGAGCGAAGAGGAGGGGATCGACGTGGCCGAGCGCATCCTCGGCGTGATCTCTCAGCCGATCTCGCTCCGAGGCAAGCACAAGAGCGTCATCACGGCCAGCGCCGGCATCGCCATCGCCTCCGGACGGCCCATCACACCCGACACGCTCCTCCGCAACGCGGATCTGGCCATGTACCGGGCCAAGGAGGCAGGGCAGGGCCAGTTCAAGCTCTTCGACTCCGAGATGCATCTCCGCGCCAGCAAGCGCCTGGCGATCGCCAACGAGCTGCGGGCGGCCATCTCCGGCGGGCAGCTCCGGCTCCTCTACCAACCGCAGGTGGAGACGGCCACGGGCCTCGTGGTCGGCGTCGAGGCGCTCGTCCGATGGCAGCACCCGGAGCGCGGCCTCCTCGACCCAGGGGAGTTCATCCACGTCGCCGAGGAGACGAACCAGATCGTGGCCCTCGGCGGGTGGGTGCTCACCGAGGCGTGCCGTCAAGCGGCGGAGTGGGAGGCGATGCATCCCGAGCGTCCTCCCCTCAAGCTGTGCGTGAACGTCTCGCCCAAGCAGCTCAGGCGCGTCGAGCTGTTCGACGACATCGCCGCCGCGCTGGCGCAGAGCGGGTTGCGCGCGAGCAGCCTCTACATCGAGATCACCGAGAGCGTGCTGATGAACGACGCCGAGTTCTTCCTGGAAGCGCTGTTGGGGCTCAAGACGCTGGGCGTCGGCATCGCCATCGACGACTTCGGTACGGGGTACTCGTCGCTCGCCTACCTGTGTCGCTACCCGATCGACGTCATCAAGGTCGACAAGGGGTTCATGGACGGGCTCGCGGAGTCCGACCCGAGGTCGACGGCGGTGGTGGCCGCGGTGGTCGACCTGGCGCACGCCTTGGGTGTCGTGGCCCTCGCCGAGGGCGTTGAGACGGAGATCCAGCGCGATGCCCTGGTCCGGATGGGTTGCGATCAGTGCCAGGGCTACTACTTCGCCCGACCTGCCGAACCGGACGTGATCGCCTCGTTGCTCGCCGGCGAGGGCCGACTCGCCCCCTGGGGGTAGCGGGGAAAGCGGCGAACACGCCGTACACTCACGGTGCCGGTCACGATGGACAACGCTCCTCCTGGTCGGCCGGGAGCCACGTGACCAACGCACAACGACGCCGCTTCGAGGTCACGCCGGGTAAGTCGGCGGTGCTCATCGAGGCCCGCTCGAACGTCGGCCCGATCGCGTTCGGCACGACAGGTGTGCAGGGCGCGCTGGTGGTGAGCATGGAGGACGGCGCCATCGACCTCGAGGGCGCGGCGCCCGAAGCGTGCCTGTCGATCGAGCTGCTGTCGTTCAGCTCGGGCAACTCGGTGTACGACGCTGAGCTCCGGCGACGGATCGGCGCCAAGCTGCACCCCACGACGACGCTCGCGCTCCAGAACGTCTCCCGGATCGGTCGCACCGACCGCTATCAGGTCGAGGGCGATCTCGCGTTCCACGGGCTCACTCGCCGGATCTCGGGTACCGTCGGCGTCGAGATCGGCGACGGAGGTGAACTGACCGTCGTCGGGGAGCACGTCTTCGACATCCGCGACTTCGATGTCGACTCGCCGAGCCTGCTCATGCTCCGGATCTACCCCGACGTCCGCGTCGAGCTGCAGCTCTACGCGACCCCGATCCCTGCGACCTGAACCTGGCCGCCGGAGGTCAGTCGATGCGGCGCCCGATGATGGCGACTCGGACCTTCACCTCCGGGTGCATCCGCAGCGACAGCAGGTGCGGCGGCTTCATCCCGTAGTCGCGGATGTCGAAGACGCGGACGCCCTCGAGCACGACGGTGCGGTCGTCCTGGATGAGCGCCGCCATCTCGCCCCCCTCGGTGCGGGTGACCCCGCGGAAGGTGACGTCGCCACGGACCAGGAACGTGCCCTGCTCGCCGTTCGGCGTCCAGCTCGTCAGCTCAGCCCGGAGCATCGGATGCCGGCGGAGACCGAGACGACGCCGGAGCTCGGCGTCGTAGATCGCGTTCCCGGACGACAGCTGAGCCAGCGGGATCTCGAGGAGCCCGGCTCTGATCGTGGACGCGCCACCGTCGAGGTCGACGTCGATCCACCCTTCGAGGCCTGCGGCGTCCCCGCAGACGGGGTGCACGGTGGACCGCGCCTCGAAGGACATCAACGACGCCGTGGTGTCGAACTCGAACCTGTGCATCAGGTCGGCGCCTCCGGCCCTCCCCGTCGGGGTCCGCCGTAGCCTATCCTCGTCCGAGACCACAGGATGGAGGGTCATGGGCGTTCTCTTGGCGTGGGCGTTGGGCTACGTGGTCGGAGCCCGTTCGGGCGTCAAGGACTTCGACGACGTCGTAGAGGCCTTGAAGGAGCTCCGCGATTCCGAAGAGGCCCGAGACCTGTGGTCGGTGATCCGGACCCACCTCGCTCACGCGCTCCGATCGGCGGCCGAGACGTTGGAGGCGCCCGAGCCCCCCGGGGTCGAGGAGCCCAACGACCTTGTCGATCACGTGAAGCTCCTGATGAAGAGGGTCTGACATGTATCGACAGATCCGTTGGCTCACGCTGGTGACGATGGCCTGGATGGTGAGCCGTTCCCTTCCCAGCCTCGCAAGGTACCTGCGCATCAGAGCGATGTGACGGGAGCTCGTGGCACACTCGGTGATGGGGATGTCTAGGACGCCTCGGCACGCTCCACGAGGCGGCGGGCGATGATCTTGAGGCAGAGCGTCTCGTCGGCGCCCTCGAAGATCGACAGCACCCGGGCGTCGACGAAGTAGCGGCTCACGTCGTACTCCTCGGCGTAGCCCATGCCGCCGTGGATCTGCATGGCCTCGCGGGTGACCCACTCGGCGGCCTTGCAGACGTAGGCCTTGACCATGGAGGCCTCCAGCGCACCCTCGCCCTTGGCCATCATCTTGGCCACGGCGTAGGAGAACTGGCGGGCGGCCTGGATGATGACGGCCATGCGGGCCAGCTTCACCTGGGTGAGCTGGTAGGCGGCGACGGGCTGGCCGAACACGGTGCGGTCGTCGGCGTACTGGAGGGCCGACTCGTAGGCCGCCTGCATCACACCGACGGCCCGGGCCGCGGTCTGGAGGCGGCCGTTCTCGAAGCCCTCCATCTGGTAGTAGAAGCCCTTGCCCAGGCCGTCTTCGCCACCGATGAGGCAGTCGTCGGGCACGACCCAGGAGTCGAAGGCGACCTCGTAGGAGTGCATGCCGCGGTAGCCGATGGTGTCGATGGCGCGGCCCTCGATCTTGCCGCCGCCGTCCTGGGTGAACTCGAAGCCGTGGCCCTCGCCGCGGGGCTTCGGGACGATGAACAGCGACAGGCCCTTGTGGGACTTGGACTTGTCGGGGTCGGTGCGGGCGAGGAGCATGAACACGTCGGCGCGGGCGCCGAAGGTGCACCACGTCTTGACGCCGTTGATGGCCCACCCGTCGTCGACCTTGGTGGCGGTGACCTTCAGGTTGGCCACGTCGGAGCCGTAGTCGGGCTCGGTGACGGCCACGGCGGCCATGACCTCGGCCGATGCCAGCTTGGGGAGCCACTGCTGCTTCTGCTCCTCGGTGCCGCCGCGCACGAGGGCGCGCGTGAGGATCTCGGGCCGGGTGATGAGCGACCCGCCGATGCCGAGCGAGCCGCGTGACAGCTCCTCGGTGGCGACGACCATGCCCATGTAGTCGGACTCGCCACCGGCGGCGAAGCCCTCGTACTCCTCGGGTACCGACAGGCCGAAGGCGCCGATCTCGGCAAGGCCCTGGATGATCTTCTCGGGGACGTCGGCGTTGGTGCGGTGGACGTGCTCGGCCTCGGGCTTGATCTCCTGGTCGGCGAAGCGACGGAAGGTGTCCTGCACCATCTCGAAGTCGCTGTCGAGGTGGCGGGGGCCCGACTCGCCGGCCAGGTCGGCGAGGAACGCCGGCGCCCGGAAGTCGCGCACGAAGCCCATGGCCGGGTCGAGGGCGCCGGGCTCGACGCCCCAGTCGGCCTCGCGCCCGAGGAGGCGGGTGGCCAGCTCGTGGACGGCGTCGGCCACGAACGCGCAGGTGATGCGGGCCTCGACATCGCCCTTGGCGCCGTAGTCGAGCAGCGCTCGGGAGCTCTCCACGGCCGATGCCGCGTGGGCCAGGTCGTAGGCGATCTGCTGGTGCTGGTCGATGGCCTTGGTGCCCCCCTGGGCGGCCAGGTGGCGGGCAGCGCCGTCGACGACCGCCGAGGCGGTGTCGACCGCGGAGGCGGCGGCGTCGAGGTCCGGGGCGGTCATGGCCGAAGGGTACCCAGGGCGCGCGATCTGTCCCAAGAGGAGCCTGCCTTGCCTCGGGCGGCCGCAGGTGGTGGTGTCGGGGGGATGCGATCGACGCGGCGGGTGCTGTGGGTTGGGCTCGCCGCGGCGTGTCTCGCGGCAGCCTGCACCACCGAGGCTCCCGGCGGTCCGGCGGAGACATCCGCCGACGGGGCGCCCGTCCGATCGCCCACGACCACGTCTCCGTCACCGCCGACCCTCGAGCGGGTGGCCGCCGAGCCTGGCGTGCTCTCCGACGAGGGCGACCAGCGCATGGTCGCCGTCGCCGCCGACCCCGGCGGCACCGTGGCGGTGGCCGTGGGCCTCGACGACGGTGAGCCAGCGGCGTGGGGGGCCACGGAGACAGGGTCCTGGGCGCGGCTGGCACTCGGCAGAGCGGTCCCTGCTGACGCCGTGCTCAACCACATCGCCCACATCGACGCGGGCGAGGGTGCCTTCGCGGTCGTCGGGTCGGTCGGGGGGGCAGCAGCGGCGTGGATCACGGATGCTCGATCGTGGCGGCGTGCGGAGATGGATGTCGGCCCGCCGATCACGCACGTGGCCGACACCGGCCACGGACCGGTGGCGTTCGCGACGGGCGCGGGTGGTGGAGCAGTGTGGAAGTCGTTCGACGGCACCTTCTGGGTGCGGTCGTTCGACCAGCCGACGACCTTCGAGCGGCCGGGCGCGGCCCACGTGGTGGGCGTGGTCGACGCCGCTGCCGGCCTCGTCGCCCTCGTGGAGCGCGAGGGCCAGGGGCCGGAGGTCTGGGCGTCGCCCGACGGGTTCGCCTGGCAGGTCGGTCCGGCCACCGGTGCCGACCTGCTCCCCGCCCCTGGCCCACCGCGCGCCTCGAGTCTCGTCGACGCCGGCGACGGCCTCGTGGTCGTCGTTGGGTCGACGGCCGAGGCCGACGGCGTCGACGCCGCGGCGTGGACCTCGAGCGCGGCCCGGACGTGGGAGCCGGCCCCCCACGACGAGGCCGTGCTGGGGGGCGACGGGAGCCAGGAGATGGTGGCGGTGGCACGGGTCGAGGGGACGATCGTGGCTGTCGGCACCGAGGCGGCGGAACGAGGGTCGGGGCTCGACGCGGCCGTCTGGAGCTCCGCCGATGGGGTGCGGTGGCAGCGGGCCGACGCCGAGCGACTCCGTGCGCCCGGGCGTCAGCAGGTCACGGGGGTCGCCGTGCTCGACGGCACCGCGATCGCGGTGGGGTGGGACGACTCCGGCGGGGAGCCGGACGCCGCGGTGTGGGTGATCGGTGCCGACGAGGATCCTGCACCGCCTCCCGTCAGGAGCCCGACGCCGGCCTGGGTCCGGGTGGAGGGCGAGTCGGCCCTCGAGGCGCCTGGCGAGCAGCGGCTCTCGGCGGTTGCCGTGCTGGACGACGGCTTCGTGGCGGTCGGCTCGGTTCGTGCCCCGGTCGGTGTCGTCGCCGACCCGGGCCCCAGCCGTCGCGTCGGACCGGTGCAGGTCGGAGACAGCGACGGCGCCGTGTGGCGCTCCGACGACGGGCGGTCGTGGCGTCGCGCCGCCGACGCCGTGCTCGGCGGGGACGGCGACCAGCGGGCGCTGGCCGTGGCGGTGGGGGCCGGAGGCGTCGTGGCCGTCGGTGTCGACGGCGGTGACGCCGCCGTGTGGTGGTCGCCCGACGGTCGACGGTGGGAGCAGGTCGGCGTGGCCGAGCTGGCGGCCCCGGGGCGCCAGGTGGTCACGTCGGTGATCGCCGTCGGCGACACGTTCCTTGCCGCCGGGCGCGACGAGGGAGCGGGAGAGGCGGCGGTGTGGGCCTCGCCCGAGGGGCGGACCTGGCGCCGGCTCCCCGCCGAGGGCCTCGGGGGCCCCAGCCGCCGGTCCATCGCCGGTCTCGCGCTGGGGCCGGACGGGGTGGTGGCCGTGGGGATGGATGGCGACGGCGCCGTGGCGTGGACCAGTGTTGACCTCCGGTCCTGGTCGGCCACGCCACTCGGACCGGGTGTGGCGTCGGCCGTGGCCGGCCTCGATGGCGCTGTCGTCGCCGTGGGCGCGGCTCCGGGAGCCGATGGCGGGCTCGACGCCGTCACCTGGCGCCTCGCCGGCACGATCTGGGAGCGCTCGCAGGACGGCCACCTCGCCGGCCCGGCGGACCAGGCGCTCCTGGGTGTGGCCTTGAGCGACGTCGTCGCCCTGGCGGTTGGGCACACCTCGTTCGGCGGTGGGGACGACGCCGCGTCGTGGTCGTCTGCCGACGCTGGGACGTGGGTGCGCACGACCCACGACGAGGCGGTGCTCGGTGGTGACCAGGCCCAGCGCATGGAGGGGGTCGCCGTGCTCGGGACGACCGCCGTGGCCGTGGGCTGGAGCGGGTCCACCCCCGAGGCTCGTGACGCGGTGGTGTGGGTCGCCGACCAGCTCGACGTCACCGGTGCGGAGCGCAACCTCTAGCCGGCGGGTGGGCCCTGGCGGGGGAGGTGGGCGGCGCAGGTGTCGAGGCCGGCCTCAGCGAGCACGTTGTGGGCCTCGTAGGCGCTGTCGAGCACCCACCGGTCGACGGGGCCGTCGCCCTCCACCTCGTCGAGGTAGTCCTCCCACGACATCAGGGCGCCGGCGATCACGTCCTCCTCGCCGGTCGGTGGCTCGAGGTCCCGCAGCTCGGCGATGGCGTCCCGTGCCGCCTCGACATCGTCGGCGCCCGGGTCGGCGAGCCGGGCGGGGTCGATGGGCAGGGCATCGCAGACCCTGGAGCCCCGCTCGGCGAAGCCCCCGCCCTGGTCGCCGTCGCCCCCGCAACCGAGCAGCACGAGGGCGGCAGCCACGAAGAGGCACCGGTGCCGCATCAGCGCAGGCACGATCCGGTGCTGGTGGCGGGATCGCGGGGGGCGTCGAGCGCGGCCCGCAGCTCGGAGGAGGTCAGGGCGTAGGCCGTCTGCGGTCGGTCGGGGGCGATGGCGAAGGCCACGCCGACGACGTTGCCGGCAGGGTCGGCGAGGGCGGCACCGGAGTCGCCCTGGTGGAGGTCGGCGGCAAGGACGTACACCTGCCGGCTGATGCGCCCCTGGCCGTAGATGTCGCGGCCCACCGCCGTGATCTCCTCGCGGATGCCCGCTGGCGCGATCCGCAGCTCGTCCTGGCCGCCGGGGTGACCGAAGATCGCGCCCTCGTCACCGACCGCCGCGGTGCCGATGGGGAGCGGGTCCTGTCCGAGGCCCGGCACCTCGAGGATGGCGATGTCTCGGTCGCCGTCGAACGAGACCACCCTGGCGTCGTCGCGCACACCGTCGGGCTTCAGGACCCGGATCTCGGTCGTGCCGGCGACGACGTGGGCGTTGGTGACGATGATGCCGGGAGCGGGGCTGAAGCCGCTGCCCTCCTGGACGCCACCGCAGCCGACCGCCTCCACGTTGACCGTCGACGACGCGACCCGGGCCAAGACGTCGGGACCGAGGGGGAGCTGGTCGGGGGGTGGCCCGGTGACCGGGGCCGGCTGCATGCCGACGAAGACCTCTGGGAAGGAGTTGTCGCCGATGATGCGGTGCAGCGCCCGGAGGCTGTCGGGCGGCGCGGGAGCCCGTTCGCTGACGAAGCCGACCACCGAGGACGTGCGGGCGAGCAGGGACAGCTGGCCCGGGACCCCCCCCATGGCGGGGAGGAGGAGCCAGATGAGGACGAGGACGCCGACCACGCCGGCCACCGCGCCTCCCGCGTGGTCGGCTGCCCGCACGGGGCCGTGGGGGACGTGGCGGCGGAGGGCGGCGCCGACGGCCATCCCGACGGCCTGGCCCACCACGGCCAAGCCGAGGACCACGCTGAGGGCAAGGATCAGGAGGATCAACGGTCCGACACCCTCGAAGGTCCGCACGATCGGCGGCGCCAGCCGGGCACCGACCAGGAGCCCCACGCCGAAGCCGAGCCACGATCCCGCCCGCGCGAGCAGCCCGAGGCGGTAGCCGCCGACCGCGGCGGCGACCATGAACAGCACCAGGATGACGTCGAGGACGTTCACGCGGCGGGCACCGATCGGCGGGAGGGGCGCACCACGGGGACGGTACCCGGGCGGCGGAGGGTGGGTGTGCCACCGGGCGCCCGCGCCCGCCGTCGTAGCATCGAGCCCCATGCCGCCCGCCGCCCGTGCCCCGATCGAGCCCACCGATCCGGCGGTGGCCGACGAGATCGTCGCCACCGTGCGCCGCTTCGTGCAGCGAGAGGTGCTCCCGGTGGCCTCGGCCATGGAGCACGCCGACACCTATCCGGCCGACATCGTCGCCGGCATGCGCGAGCTCGGGCTCTTCGGCGCCACCATCCCGGCCGAGCACGGGGGCCTCGGCCTCGACGTGGTGACCTACACGCGCATCGTGGAGGAGCTGTCGGCGGGCTGGATGTCGCTGTCGGGTGTGGTCAACACCCACCTCATCGCCGCCGGCCTGATCGCCCGCCACGGCACCGACGACCAGCGGGCCCGCTGGCTACCCGCCATGGCCGCGGGCGACCTCCGGGGCTGCCTCTCGCTCTCCGAGCCCGACGCCGGGAGCGACACCCGCGCGCTGCGGTGCAAGGCCACGCCCGACGGCGACACCTACGTCATCGACGGCACCAAGATGTGGGTCACCAACGGCGAGCGGGCAGGCCTGGTGGCCCTGGCGGCGCGGACCCCCGAGGGCATCAGCTGCTTCATGGTCGAGAAGGAGCCCGGCCCCCGGGACCACGGCTCGCTGACGACGTCGCACATCGGCAAGCTCGGGTACAAGGGCGTCGAGACGGTGGAGATGACCTGGACCGAGCACCGGGTGCCGGCGGAGGCCCTCCTCGGCGGCGAGGACGGCCTCGGGCGGGGCCTGCACTTCATCCTCGCCGGCCTCGAGCTCGGGCGCATCAACATCGCGGCCAGGGCCGTTGGCGTGGGTCGGGCGGCCTACGAGGCGGCCATGGCCTACGCCCAGGAGCGCCACACCTTCGGCAAGCCCATCGCCGAGCACCAGGCCATCCAGTTCAAGCTGGCCGACATGGCCACCAAGCTCGAGGCGGCGCGCTTGCTGACCCGCAGCGCGGCCGAGCGCTACCAGTCCGGCGAGCGAGCCGACGTGGAGGCGGGGATGGCGAAGCTCTTCGCCAGCGAGGCCGCCTTCGAGATCGCCACGGAGTCGATGCGCGTCCACGGCGGCTACGGCTACGCCACCGAGTACCCGGTCGAGCGCTACTTCCGGGACACCCCGCTGATGATCATCGGCGAGGGCACCAACGAGATCCAGCGCCTCGTGATCGCCCGAGGGCTGCTCGCCCGCTGGCAGGAGGCGCTCGGCTCCTGAGGCTGCGCCCGGGCCTGCGATTTGCCGCCATCGGGGCGACCGCCGGAGGATGGTCGCGTGACGACCCACGAACGCCCCTTCGGCCGGTACCTCGAGGACTTCACCGTCGGCGACGTCTACCGGCACTGGCCAGGAAAGACCATCACCGAGTACGACGACCACCTCTTCTGCATGATCACGATGAACCACCACCCGCTGCACACCAACGAGTGGTTCGCCGAGCACGAGACGGTCCACGGCAAGAACGTGGTGGTGGGCAACCTCGTCTACTCGCTCGTCCTCGGGATGAGCGTGCCCGACGTCAGCGGCGCCGCCATCGCCAACCTCGAGGTCGAGTCGCTCACCCACCGGAAGCCGACCTTCCACGGCGACACGATCTACGCCGAGACCCGGGTCCTCGACGTGAAGGAGTCGTCCTCGAAGGACGACCGCGGCATCGTGACGGTGGAGACCAAGGGCCTCAACCAGCGCGGTGAGGAGGTCTGCTACTTCCGGCGCAAGGTGATGATCTGGAAGCGGGCCGCCGGCCCCGAGCGCAAGCGGCCCTACGGCGACGACATCTGGGAGTGACACCCGTGACCGTGCGGTCGTCGTCGGGCGCGGGCGACGGCGGGCGGTGAGCACCCCTTCGCTGCACGGCGACCTCCTGGACTGGTGGCGCCGCGAGCGGCGGGACCTCCCGTGGCGGCGCACCCGTGACCCCTGGGCCGTGCTCGTCAGCGAGGCGATGCTCCAGCAGACCCAGGTCAGCCGGGTCGTGCCCCGCTACGCCGAGTTCCTGAAGCGGTTCCCCGACCCCGCCTCGTGCGCGGCGGCCCCGGTCGGTGACGTCCTGCGGGCGTGGGCGGGGCTCGGGTACAACCGCAGGGCGGTGCACCTGCACCGTGCCGCATCGGCGGCGGTGGCCGAGCACGGCGGCCGGCTGCCCGACGACCTCGACGCCCTCATGGCCCTTCCCGGTGTCGGGCCCTACACGGCCCGGGCGGTGCTGGTCTTCGCCCATGAGCGCGACCTCGGCCTCGTCGACACCAACGCCGGCCGCTTCCTGGCCCGGGCCGGCGCCGGCCGACCGCTGACCCCTCGGGAGGCGCAGGCCCGTGCCGACGAGCTGGTGCCCCCGGGGGAGGGGTGGGCGTGGGGCCAGGCCGTCTTCGACCTGGGGGCGACCATCTGTCGTCGCCGGTCGCCGCGGTGCGAGACCTGTCCGGTCCGCCGGCACTGTGCCTGGGCGTCGGCGGGCTGGCCCGATCCTGACCCCGTGGAGCGCTCGGCGGGCGTCTCCACCGCCCAGGCCGCGTTCGCCGGCTCCGATCGCCAGGGTCGCGGCCGCCTCGTCGCCGCGCTGCGAGCGGGACCGGTCGCCTCGCCCGACGTCGCCGCCACCATGGGCTGGTCGGCTGATCCGGACCGGGCCGAGGCGGTGGTGGCGCGCATGCTCGCCGACGGGCTCGTGGCCCAGGCCGAGACGGGAGACCTCCGCCTCCCCTGATAGGCCCTGCGTCCTCGGTGCTGGGCCTTCGCTCTGGGGTGGCCTACGCCGTGCTGCTGGTCCGAGCGCCGTCCTCACCCGGTGGGGTGACGGTGAGGGCGGCGACGATGTCGTCGACCGCGGCATCGGCGAGGGCGACGATCTCGTCGTCGGTCCGGTCCTGGATCGGGTGGGCGACGAAGACCACCGCGGCGTCGAACCCGATGGCGGCCGACTGGGTCGCGGCGGCGTCGACGAACTCGTCCGAGGCGACGAACACCCCCGGTACCCCTCGACGCTCCAGGTCGGCGATGTCGTGCACACTGCACGACGTGCAGCTGCCTCAATCGGCGAGCGCCTCGATGACCACGTCGCAGGTGGTGGCGATCTCGTGGCGAAGGTCGACCGGCGCCAGCTTGGTGAAGGTGGGCTTGCGGTAGCGCTCCACCCGGGCGCCGAGGCCGGCGAGGCGCTCCGCCACCCGGTCGAGGAACACGTCGCCCCGCGGCTTGGAGATGTCGAGCAGGCCGACGGTGCGCCCGTCGAGCGACGCCGGGCGCTCGACGCGCGGCCGCTCGGTGGGTGCCTGCTCTCCAGTGGGGTCGAGCACGGTGGTGGTCACGACGTTGCCTCCTGCGGGTGGATGGGCCGGGTCACGGGCGAGCTGCCGACATCGCCGGAGGCCCACCCGGCGACGATGGCGGAGAAGAGCCCGGCCCCGCCGCCGGCGTGGGCGACGAGCAGCCCACCGGGACGGAACTTCGGCAGGGTGGCGTCGGCGAGGTGCTCGGGGACGCCCTCGGCGATCCCGCCGGCTCCCCGCACCAGCTCGGCGCCGGGCAGCTGGAGGAGGCCGTGGAGCTCATCGAGGAGCCGGTCGCGGCTCCACCCCGCGTCGGCGAAGACCCGGGCGTGCTCGGGGCTGACCACGAGGACGGCGTCGAACGCGATGGGCAGCTTCGGGTGGGCGACGGTGCGCAGGCAGGCGGCGAAGGAGCGGGCCAGCGACTCCGGTGTCCGGCTGAGCTGGTCGACGACCCCCTGGACGCCGGAGCCGGCGAAGAGGGTGACGGCGTCGACACCGGCGAGCACGCCGCGGGAGGCGGAGAGCGGCTCCCACGGGGAGGTCTCCTCGGCCTCGGCGAAGCAGAAGGTGTACTTGCCGGGTTGGCCGAGGGTGGCCCTGTCGACGCCACCGGGGCGGCCGCCGCCCACGTTCCGGACCACCAGCTGCAGAGCTCGGCCGATGGTGGCGTTGGCCCGGTTGCCCTGGCCCATGGCGTTGATGCCCGAGTTCATGCCGATGGCCTCGGCGATGGGGCCGTTGACGATGACCACCGGCCCGGAGAACCACGTGGTGGAGAGGACGCCGTGCATGTTGAACTCGGGCGTGCACGCCGCCTCCACCGCCGCCAGCACGACGGGCAGGTGCTCGGGGAGACACCCCGCCATCACCGCGTTGACCGCCACCTTCTCGACCGTGCACGGCACCAGGTCGGGCGGCACGTCGACGACGACCTCGTCGGGCGGGCGGTCGGTCCCGCCGAGCATGCGGAGCACCCTGGCCTCGGTGGGTGGCACGACGGGGAGGCCGTCGGTCCAGCCTCGCTCGAACATGGCCTCGTGCTCGTCCTCCAGCTCGGCCACATCGACCCGGCGGCTGCGGAGCACGCTTCCCCCGAAGCGGACGGCGAGGGCCTCGGCCACGCCGGGCTCGACGCTCTTCGAGCCGCACCCGGGGCGGTGGGGCGGCAGGCCGTCGCCGAGGTCGGAGATTCCGGTGAGCTTGCCCCACGCCTCCGCCGACCAGCCGACCGTGCGCTCGACCTCCCGGCCGTCGACCACCCGCAGGAGGGTGGGGACGGTGTCGAGGTCGAGGTGGTAGCTCACCTCGAGGGCGGTGTCGTCGACCACCCGGCCAACGCCGTCGGGGAACCCGGGGTCGTCCTGGGTGTAGACGGTGACGCCGACCTCGGCGTCGATGCAGGCGAGCACCGGGGCCACGAGCGTGCAGGTCGGGCAGTCCCGCTTGACCACGGCGACGATGCCCTCGGGCAGCTCCATGCCCCGACGGTATCCCCGGGCCTAGGAACCGGTCACGAAGTCGACGATGAGCCGGTTGACCACGGCCGGGCGCTCAAGGTGCAGGAAGTGGCCGGCGTCGGGGACGATCTCGACCCGGCTGCCCTCGGCCGGGAGGAAGTCGGCGGCGTTGGCGGCCAGGTCGACCCCGACGCAGCCGTCGTCGGCCCCGTGCAGGTAGAGGGTGGGCTGGGGGGTCGGTGCCGCCGCCGCGGCCTGGATGTCGGCCAGGGCAGGGTCCTGCTCGACGGCGCCGAGGGTGGCCCGGTAGTAGCCGATGGCGGCGGCGAGGTTGGCCGGGTCCCGCAGCGACGGCTTGAGCAGCTCGAGGTCCTCGGTGGCGTCGTAGCCGGGCGACCAGTCGGCCCAGAGCCGGTCGATGAACGCCAGGTCGTCGGCGCCGGCGATCATCTCGGCCAGGGGGTGCTGGAACACGAACATGTAGAACGAGCGCTTGAGCTGGTCGTAGGTGAGGAAACCCGCTCCCAGGGCCCCCGATGGTGGGACGGCGGCGGTGACCACCCGGCGCCAGCGGTCCGGGGCGTGTGCGGCGGCGCCGTAGGCGGCTGCGGCCCCCCAGTCGTGGCCGATGAGCACGGCGTCGGCGTCGCCGCCGAGTGCTTCGTGCAGGGCGATGGCGTCGGCCGCCACTGCTCCGGTCTGGTAGCGGCCGTCGGCAGGCACGTCGGTGGGGGCGTAGCCACGGAGGAACGGGGCGGCCACGCGGTGGCCGGCGGCCGCCAGCTCGGGCGCCAGGTGCCGCCAGGTGTGGGCGGCGTCGGGGAACCCGTGCAGGCAGATGGCGAGGGGTCCGTCGTCGGGTCCGGCGGTGAGGACGGTGAACTCGAGGCCGTTGGCCTTGACGCGCTGAGGGGTGAGCTCCATGGTCCGACCATAGGGCGCGTCGGGGGACGAGCCGGGGGGATCCCTCAAGGCGGGCGCTCCCGCGCCCGATGAAACAAGACATGGCGCACGAGTACCTCGACGGGCTGTTGGCCGCCCTGGCCAAGGCCGAAGGATCCGACCTCCACGTGAAGGTGGGGTCACCTCCGCGGATCCGGGTCCACGGCACCCTGTCCCGCATCGAAGGCGAGGAGAGCGTCCAGCCGGCCGTCACCGCTGCGATGGCCCAGGCCATCATGCGCCCGGACGTCTTCGAGCGCTTCGACCGCAGCGCCGACGTCGACTTCGCCTACTCCGTGCCCGGGATCGGCCGCTTCCGTGCCAACGCCTTCCGGCAGCGGGGGTCGGTGGCCCTCATCTTCCGGATGGTCCAGTCGTCCACGGCGAGCTTCGCCGACCTCGGCCTGCCCGACGTGATCGGCCGGCTGGCCCTCGAGCACCGCGGCCTGGTGCTCGTCACCGGCCCCACCGGCTCCGGGAAGACCACCACCCTCGCCGCCATGATCGACCACATCAACAACAACCGCGAGTGCCACGTGATGACCATCGAGGATCCCATCGAGGTCCTCCACGGCGACAAGATGGCCTCGATCAACCAGCGGGAGATCGGCGTCGACGCGGACAGCTTCAGCACTGCCATGCGGGCCGCCATGCGCCAGGACCCCGACGTCATCCTCGTCGGCGAGATGCGCGACGAGGAGACCGTGGCCGCCGCGCTCTCGGCCGCCGAGACCGGCCACCTCGTCCTGTCGACCCTCCACACGGTCGATGCCGCCGAGACGGTGAACCGCATCGTCGACTTCTTCCCGCCCCACCAGCAGCACCAGATCCGCATGGCCCTGGCCGGCACCATCAAGGGCACCGTCTGCCAGCGGCTGGTCCCCACCACCGACGGTGAGGGTCGGACCCCCGCCCTCGAGATCATGGTGGCCAACGGTCGCATCCAGCAGTGCATCGTCGATCCGCAGCTCACGGGCGAGATGGGCGAGATCATCGCCGACGGCGAGTACTACGGCATGCAGACCTTCGACCAGTCGCTGGTGAAGCTCATCGAGGCTGGGAAGATCGACCTGCGTGGTGCGCTCGGCGCCGCCTCCAAGCCCCACGACCTCAAGGTCATGCTCCAGCAGCGGGGCATCCTCGGCCCCGGTGGCCGTCAGGCGCCCGCCGCGCCGGCAACGGTGTGACCCTTGACACACGAGGTGAACAGGGCCTGACCTGCGGGTAGCGTCTTCTCCCTCACGAGGGGGGACCTTGCTGGACGTCACGTTCTACGGAGTACGGGGATCGACGCCTTGCCCGTGCGATGGCAACGTCCGCTACGGGGGCAACACCGCCTGCGTGACCGTGGAGTCCCCCGGCCAGGAGCCCCTGGTCCTCGACCTCGGGACCGGTCTGCGCTCGTGGGGCCTCACGCAGCCCACCGACGGTTCGTTCCGGGGCTCGGCTCTGCTCACCCACATCCACTGGGACCACGTGCAGGGCCTCCCGTTCTTCGCCCCGATCGACCGCGTGGGTGCCCGCCTCGACATCTATGGGCCCGTGCAGGAGGGGGGCATCAGCCTCGAGCAGGCCTTCGACGACTTCATGCGCCCGCCCTACTTCCCGGTGCAGGCGACCGATCTCCGGGGCGAGATCGTGTTCCACGACCTCGACCACGCCGACATCGTCGTCGGTGACACCAAGGTGAAGATCCGGCCCGTCCCGCACTGCGGGCCCACCAACGGCTACCGCATCGAGCGCGACGGCACGTCGGTCGCCTACATCAGTGACCACCAGTCGCCGCGCGACGGCAGCCACTCGGTTGCCGACAGCGTGCTCGAGCTCTGCGACGGCGCCGACCTGCTGATCCACGACGCCCAGTACACGCCTGAGGAGTGGGCCGAGCGCTCGCACTGGGGCCACTGCACGGTCGACTACGCCGTCACCGTGGCCCGTGAGGCCGGCGCCCGCCGCCTCGTGCTGTTCCACCACGATCCGAGCCACGACGACGACATGGTCGACCGGCTGCTCGAGGGCGCGCGCCAGCGAGCCGCCGCGTGCGGCGTCGACGAGGTCATCGCGGCCTACGAGGGTCTCACCGTGACCCTCGGCGGATGATCTGGTAGCACTCGCCCCATGCCCGACCCCATCGAAGAGCCGCTCTCCGACGACTCCGCTGCCGTCCAGATCGACCCCGGGGTGTTCCGGTCCGTGCTCGGCCACTTCCCGACCGGGGTCAGCGTGATCGCCTCGGTGGTGGGCGAGGTGCCGGTGGGCCTGGCCATCGGTTCGTTCTTCTCCGTCTCGCTCGACCCTCCGCTCGTCGGCTTCTGCGCCGACAAGGGCTCCAGCAGCTGGCCGGGCATCCGCGAGGCTGGCGGCTTCTGCGTGAACGTCCTCCACCAGGACCAAGAGGCGCTCTGCCGCCAGTTCGCCACCAAGGGGGTCGACAAGTTCGAGGGGGTCGGCTGGACAGCCGCCAGCGGGAGCGGCTCGCCGCAGCTGAGCGACGCGCTGGCCTGGGTCGACTGCCGCATCGAGGCGGTCCACGACGCCGGCGACCACGAGATCTGCATCGGCCGGGTGCTGGGTCTCGACGTCGGGCGCGAGGGCGGCCCGCTCGTGTTCTACCGGGGCGGCTACGGGCGCTTCGAGGCCTGAGGCCGGACGGCGTCGAGCGTCACGCCACGCTCCGCGGTCGATCGTCAACGATGTAGGTCCGGGCGGCGGTCCCGAAGAACATGGCGTGGCGCTCGGCCTCGGAGAACGGGGAGGCGATCTTCTTGAGGGCGTTCCACAGCACGGCGTAGGAGATCGACCGGCGGTCGACCGGGAAGTTCGACTCGAACATGCAGCGCTCGGGCCCGAAGCACTCGATGGTGTGGAGGTAGTAGCGGGACTGGGCTTCCACCAGCTCGTCGGAGGTCGCCGGGGTGGCGCGCCGGTCCCATCCGAAGCCGTTGTCCGGCATGGCCAGGCCCCCCAGCTTGGCCACCACGTTCTCGTGCTCGGCGATGGCGGCGATGTCGTCCTTCCAGGCGGCGAAGATCTCCTCTCGCTGCCCGGCGTAGGGGCCCACGCCGAGGGGGGTGCCGAAGTGGTCGAGCACCAAGGTGGTGCCGGGTACGGCCCGGGCCAGGTCGGCGAAGTCCTGGTTCTGATGGTGGTAGTGCCAGGTGTCGTAGGTGTGGCCCCGCTCGCCGAGCGCCGCCACCCCCGCCCGGAAGGCGGGGTCGGCGTAGAGGCCGGCGGGCACCCGGCCGGGGATGGTGAAGGACTCGGGGTGCAGGGCGTGCGCCCCGGCGTGGCGGATGCCGCGGAACAGCCCACCGCCGGCGGCCTCGTGGTCATCGAGGAGCTCGTCGAGGCGCGCTCGGTCGAGGCGCAGGTCGGCGCGGGCCACGATGCCGGCGATCTCGGCCCCGCCGGCGACCCGGCTCTCGGCCGCCTGCTCGGCCACGAAGGTCGTCTCACCGACCGGCCGCAGGTGCTCGGGCCCGTCGGTGCGGTAGCCGGCGCCGCACTCCACGAAGACGGTCTTGACGATGTTGTGCCCCGAGCCCGTGTCGGCGTGGAGGTCGGCCACGAAGTAGTCCATGTCGTCGCGCCGCCAGAGGTGGTGGTGGGGGTCGATGATCGGCCGCTCGGGGTCGATGACCTCCTCCTGCACCTGGTCGAGCCACGCCTGGTGGTCCTGGGCCGATACCGCCATCTGCACCCCCGTCTCGCGAGCCGCCATCATCGCCCAGCGACGGGCGCGGCGCTGCCCGTCTCGGTGCCCCGAGGTGCGGACCGCGACGAGGCGCGGCACGCTGCAGGGGTGCGCCGCCGCCCGCCCGAGATCCTGATCTTCACGTTCGCCGACCGCCGCGAGGTGCTCGCCACCATGGGTGAGCTCGACCCCGACGGTGGGTGGCTGACCCTGCAGCCGGGCTTCGACGCCGAGGAAGCGGCCGCCGACGAAGCCGCCCGTTCCCGCTCGCCGGTCGACTCCGTCCCGGTCTGCACGTGGGTGCCGGGGGAGCGGTCGCGTCGTTCCGGTGAGCACGTGGCGCTCGGGATCGAGCACGGCGCCCGGGACAAGGTGAGCGACCGCCTCGCCGAGGCCGGGGTGGCGGTGCCGGCCGAGTGGGAGGTGGTGCAGGACAACGCCGGCCGCGGGTTGGTGGTGGCCGCTCGGCCCGTCGACCCCCACGACGCGGTCCTGGACTGGCTCCTGCGCGCGGGTGTGGCCCTGAGCTTCGCCCCGCTGACCGGCGAGTGGCGGGCGCTGGTGCACCGCCGCTGAGGCCAAGAGGCCGAGTCCGTGATGGGGCCAGTGAGCCTCAGCGCCTGGAGGCCAGGAGGGTGAGGCTCAGGGGGAGTCGTGGCCGGCCGGGTGGTACGTGCCACCGGCCGTCGTCGGCCTCGACCAGCCAAGGGAACCGGGGGTAGACGGTACAGGCGCCCCCCGGGGCGGAGGAGGGCCGCGACCTGCGCCGCCCACCGCCCGACGCTCGGGAGCCAGCACAGGGCGCCGAGGCTCACGTAGGCGACGTCGAAGGCCTCGCGGGGGAGCACCTCGGCGGCTCGGAGGACGTCGGCCTCCACGAAGCGCGCCCGCTC
>DATKDW010000036.1 GCA_035512495.1 Acidimicrobiales bacterium | reverse complement strand
ACGGCAACTGCTCGGTCACCGGCGGCTACGTCTACCGCGGCGCTGCCATCCCCGGGCTCGCCGGTGACTACCTCTACGGCGACTTCTGCAGCGGCCGGATCTGGCGGCAGGTCGCCGTCGGTGAGGACGAAGGGCTCGGTCAGGTCGGGCGCCAGGTAGCGGTCGGACGGCCCGAGGTCGCCAGCCTCCGTGATGCCGGGCAGCGCGGCGACCACCAGGGCCGCCGCCCTGCCCAGACCCGTCTCCAGCATCCCCCCGCACCAGGCGCGGGCAGCCGCCGCCTGACATCGCTCGACCACGGCCACGGCCTCCCGCAGCCCACCGACCCGTCCCGCCTTCACGCTCACCGCCGTGCACGCTCCCAGCGCCAGGGCGGTTTCGGCGCCTGCGGCGGAGCTGATGGACTCGTCCAGCGCGATCGGCGTCGCCGCCCGCCGCGCCAGCTCGGCGTGGCCGATGAGGTCGTCGGGCGCGAGCGGTTGCTCGAGCGCCGCCAGGCCCAGCTCGTCCAGCGCGACCAGGCAGTCGAGGTCACCACGCCCGTACGCCCCGTTGCCGTCGGCCACCAGGGTGACGTCGCTCCCGATCGCCCGCAGGGCGGCGAGGGGGACGTGGTCCCACCCTGGCCGCACCTTCACCTTGAGGCGGCGGTAGCCGGAAGCCAGGAGCCCGCTGGCCTCCTCCACGAGGGCCGCGGGGTCGTCGGTGAGCCCGAGGGACGCACCCGCCGGCACGACCTCGTGCACGGCTCCGAGGTGGGTGGCGAGCGACCGTCCCTCGGCACGGAGGCCAGCGTCGAGGATCGCCATCTCCAGCGCCGCCTTGGCCATCCGGTGGCCACGCACCCCGGCCAACGCTTCTCCGGTGCCGTCGAGCTCGAGCTCGTCGAGCGCCAGGAGACGCGGGACCAGGTGGTCTCGCATGACGGCAAGGGCGCCGGCGGCATGCTCGGAGGTGTAGGTGGGTTCGGCGAGGGCAGCGCACTCCCCCCAGCCGTCCCCAGCCTCGGTGCGAGCCAGCACGAGCACGACCCGACGGACCGAGGTCGAGCCGTGGGCAGCCCGCAGCGGCGCGACCAGGGGAAGCTCCGCGCAGCGCAGCTCCACCTCCAGGACCTTCATGGCGAGAGGTCGCTCCGGGGCAAGCGCATGCCGACCACGTCGCCGCCGTCCGCCTTGATGACATGGATGACGGCGTTGATCAGGGCAAGGTGGGTGAAGGCCTGGGGGAAGTTGCCCAGGTGCCGCCCCGTGCGCGGGTCGATCTCCTCGGCGTAGAGGTCGAGGGGGCTGGCGAGGGAGAGCAGCTTCTCGCAGAGGGCCCGGGCCCGGTCGACCTCACCGATCTCCACCAGGGCCGAGACCAGCCAGAACGAGCAGATCGTGAACGAGCCCTCCTCGCCCGGGAGCCCGTCATCGGTCTCGTCGGTGCGGTAGCGCAGGACCAAGCCCTGCTCCGTGAGCTCCTCGGCGATGGCCAGGACCGTGGCGCGGATCCGCGGGTCCTCGGCGGGCAGGAACCGCAGGAGCGGCATCAGCAGGAGCGAGGCGTCGAGGGCCTTGGTCTCGTAGTGCTGGGTGAAGACGCCTCGCTGGTCGAGGGCGTGCTCGCAGATGTCGCGGTGGATCTCGTCGGCCGCCGCCTGCCACCGCTCGGCCAGCTCGTGGTCCTCACGGATGCGCGCCAGCCGTGCGCCCCGGTCGACCGCGACCCAGCACATCATCTTCGATGACGTGAAGTGCTGCGGCTCGCCCCGCACCTCCCACATCCCGCGGTCGGGCTCGCGCCAGTGGCTCAGCGCGGCCTCCACCTGGTGGGTGAGGATCCGCCAGAGCCGGTCGTCGAGTCGGTCGCGGTTGCTGGCCTGGAGGTGCACCGCGTCGAGCACCGCCCCCCAGACATCGTGCTGGCCCTGGCCGTGGGCGCCGTTGCCGATGCGGACCGGGCGGGCGCCCTCGTAGCCGTGGAGGTGGTCGAGGGTCTCCTCCGGCAGGTCGCGGTCGCCGTCGATCCCGTACATGATCTGCAGCTCCTGGTCCCGCTCGGCCACGTCGGTGATGAACCAGAAGAAGTCGTTGGCCTCCCAGTCGAAGCCCAGGGCGTAGAGCGCCCAGAGGGCGAAGGTCGAGTCACGGATCCAGGTGAAGCGGTAGTCCCAGTTGCGCTCGCCACCGGGTGTCTCCGGGAGCGAGGTCGTGGCCGCCGCCACGAGCGCGCCCGTTGGGGCGAAGGTGAGGCCCTTGAGCGTCAGGGCGCTGCGCTGCAGGTGCGTCGACCACGGGTGGTCGGGGAAGTGGCCCCGCGCCAGCCAGTGCTGCCAGTGGTGCGCCGTCCACACCAATTGGGCCTGAGCCTCGTCGTAGGTCGCGGGCGCCCCGTGCTCGCTCCAGGAGAGCGCCACGAAGCGAGTGTCACCCTGCTTGAGCAGCGTGCGCGCCAGTGCCTTCGGACCCTCGAACCCCAGGCGCAGGTCGGTCGTCAGCCGCAGCTCGAGGTCGCACCCCTCGGCGGTCGCCACCCCCTGGTGATAGCTGTCGCCCTCGTGTCTCCAGCGAGCCTCGGCGCGGGCGTAGTCGTAGGCAGGCTCGCAGTCGAGGACCAGCTGCACCTCGCCCATCACACAGGAGACGGTTCGCAGGAGCACGTGGCTGGCGTCGTAGTCGGTGGGTGCCCGCCGGTGGGTCTGTGACTTGTCGTCGTCGTGGTGCCACGGCCCGACCAGCAGCACGTCGCGGACGATCAGCCACCCGGTCTTGGTCCCCCAGCTGGTCTCGAGGACCATCGTGCCCGGCAGGTAGCGGCGAGCGGCGGGCACCATCACGTCCGCCGGGCCGAGCCGGAAGCCGCCTGCGTCACGGTCGAGGATGGCCCCGAAGACGCTCGGTGAGTCCATCCGGGGCAGGCAGAGCCACTCGACGTTGCCGCTCGGGGCGACGAGGGCATTGACCTCGCAGTCGGAGAGGAACCCGTAGTCGGCGATCGGCGGGAACGGGGACGGTCCCGGTCCGGCCGGAGGCAGCGGCGCGTTCACCTGACCAGGTTCCCACGTCGGAGGCCCTCCCGTCGCTCGACTAGACACGGGCCACGAACCGACGAAGGAGACCGCACATGTCCAGGACCGACCTGTTCTCCATCGAGGGGAAGACCGCGCTCGTCACCGGCGGCAGCCGGGGCATCGGGCTCATGATCGCCCGCGGCTTCGTCGAGGCCGGAGCCACGGTCTACATCTCCTCCCGGAAGTCCGACGTCTGCGAGGAGGTGGCCGCCGAGCTGTCCGAGACGGGCACCTGCGTCGCCCTCCCCGCCGACCTCTCCACCGAGGAGGAGTGCCGCCGCCTGGCCGGCGAGCTGGGCGAGCGCGAGGAGCGCCTCGACATCCTCGTCAACAACGCGGGCGCCACCTGGGGTGCGCCCATGGCCGAGTTCGACGACGCCGCCTGGGACCGGGTGCTCGACCTCAACGTGAAGGGCGTCTTCCACCTCACGCGCTTCCTCGTCCCCCAGCTGGCCGCGGCCGGCACCCACGACGACCCCGCCCGAGTGATCAACATCGGCTCGATCGACGGCATCCACGTGCCCGGCCTGGAGACCTACTCGTACTCCGCCTCCAAGGCGGCGGTCCACCAGATGACCCGCGTGCTGGCCAGCAAGCTGGCCAAGCAGCACATCACCGTCAACGCCATCGCCCCCGGGCCCTTCGAGTCCAAGATGATGAAGGCCACCCTCGAGAGCTTCGGCGACGAGATCGCCGCATCGGCGCCGCTCCGCCGCATCGGCCGCCCCGACGACATGGCCGGCACCGCCATCTTCCTCGCCTCCCGCGCCGGCTCCTACCTGACCGGCACGATCATCCCCGTCGACGGAGGCATCGCCACCACCAAGTAGGGGCACCGGCGCGGACGGTAGCGTCGACCGTCATGATCCTCAAGACCCTCCGCGTCCCGGTCGAGACGTTCGAAGCGGACACGGGCTGGGCCCTCAAGCCCGAGGGGGCCTGCCGGGGCGAGATCTGCGTGCCGCTGCCCGAGGGCGTGGCCGACGGCGAGGTCGATGTGGTGACCGTCGCCGAGCACCTCGGCATGCCGCTCGTGACCGACGACGCCGTGGGGCTCTCCGCCCTCGGCCCTGCCACCCTGAGCGGCCACGCCCTGCCGTCGGCCGTGGCCCCCGACCTGGAGCTGCCCGACCTCGACGGCCGGCCGTTCCGGCTCGATTCGCTCCGGGGTCAGAAGGTGCTCCTCGTCGCTTGGGCGCCCTATTGAGGCTGCGCCCGTGACCTGCCCGTGTGGCAGGCGCTGCGCTCCGAGCTCCACCCCCTCGGCCTCGAGATCGTCACCGTCGGGATGGACACGATGGGGCCCGAAGCGTGCCGGCCCTACATCGAGGCCGCCTCGCCAGAGCACCCGTCCCTGGTCGACGTGGGCCACGCCATGGCTGAGCGCTTCGGCGTCGTGAACATCCCCAACGGGATCTGGATCGACGAGGAAGGTGTCGTCGTCCGGCCCGCCGAGCCTGCCTTCCCCGGCGAGCACCGCCCGCGGGGTGGTCCCCCACCCGAGGGCTTCCCGGAGCACATGCGCGACATCGTGGTGGAGGCCTCGAAGATCCAGACCGACCCCGAGGCCTACGTGGATGCCCTCCGCGACTGGGTCGACCGGGGGGCCGAGAGCCCCTACGCCCTCTCCCCCGACGAGGTCGTGACCCGATCCGCCCCCCGCGGCCGCGCCGAGGCCGAGGGCGCGGCCCACTTCGAGCTGGCCCAGCACCTGTGGCGGGGCGGCCGGGAGGACGAGGCCATCGGCCACTTCCGGGAGGCCCACCGCCTGCAGCCCGACAACTTCTCCTACAAGCGCCAGGCGTGGTCGATGGCCTCCCCCGGCACCGGCCCCTTCGAGCGGTTCTGGCAGGGGCCGGTGGAGGGCCGGGAGCACGAGTGGCCCTACGAGAGCGACTGGCTCAGCGAGGTCCGCCAGCGCGGCGCCGAGCGCTACTACCCGGAGCTCGACCTCTGATGGCTCGAGCGGATGGCGGCACCCGCGAGGGCTGGTAGACCGTCCGGAGCACCCGAGTGACCAAGGACTCACCATGACCCTGAGCTACGAGGACGCGGCGGCGCAGGTGACCGCCCCTGGCGAGCGGTTCGAGATCGCACGCGTCCAGGCTGCCGACGGCACCTCCTTCAACGCGTTCAAGAACGCCCCCGAGAGCCTCCGGGCAGTCTTCGACACGGCCCGCAAGCGCGGTGACGACACCTTTCTCGTCTACGAGGACGAGCGGTGGGGCTTCGACGAGGTCATGCGCCACGTCGATGCCCTCGCGACCCTCCTCGTGGAGACCTACGGCGTCTCCAAGGGCGATCGCGTGGCCATCGGCATGCGCAACTACCCCGAGTGGGTGATCGCCTTCGCCGCCATCACCTCCGTCGGCGGCGTGTCGGTGTCGCTCAACGCCTTGTGGACCGAAGACGAGATGGACTACGCCCTCGAGGACTCGGGCACCTCGGTCCTCATCGCCGACCGAGAGCGCGTCGAGCGCGGCGCACCCGCCTGCGCCCGCCTCGGCATCAAGGTGCTGGCGGTCCGGACCGGCGACGCCGACATCGACGCCCACCGCTGGGAGGAGGTGCTGCCCTTCGGCGCGCCGATGCCCGACATCGACGTCGATCCCGACGACGACGCCACCATCCTCTACACGTCGGGCACCACCGGGCGCCCGAAGGGGGCCGTGTCCACCAATCGGGCCATCGTGCAGGCGCTGCTCGGCTTCGGGTGCCGCACCGCCATCCAACGGCTGCGGAGGCCCGAGGAGTCGAGCACGGCCAACGACCCGCCGGCGTTCATCCTCATCGTCCCGCTGTTCCACGTGACCGGGTGCGTGCCGGTGATGCTCTCGTGCTTCTCCGCCGGCATCAAGCTCGTGATCATGTACAAGTGGGACCCGGAGCGGGCCCTGGAGCTGATCGAGCGGGAGCGTGTGACCAACTTCGTGGGCGTGCCGACCCAGAGCTGGGACCTGCTCGAGTCACCCCGCTTCGGCGACTTCGACACGTCGAGCCTGGTCAGCGTCGGCGGTGGCGGCGCTCCCGCCCCGCCCGAGCTGGTCAAGCGGGTGGCGTCGAGCTTCGTCCAGGGTCGCCCCTCGATCGGCTACGGCATGACCGAGACCAACGCCTACGGGCCGCAGAACTCGGGACAGGACTACACCGAGCACCCCACCAGCACGGGCCGGGCCGCCCCGGTCCTCGAGATCGAGGT
The DNA here is from genome assembly GCA_035512495.1 of Acidimicrobiales bacterium. Lineage (NCBI taxonomy): Bacteria > Bacillati > Actinomycetota > Acidimicrobiia > Acidimicrobiales > Acidimicrobiales bacterium. The sequence goes on along the minus strand of DATKDW010000036.1, from coordinate 33,888 downwards.
CCGCGACGCCGACGACCGGGCCCTCCCGCGCGGCGAGCGTGGCGAGATCTGGTTCAAGGGTCCGCACCTCATCCGCGGCTACTGGGGCAAGCCCGAGGCCACCGCCGAGACGATCGTCGACGGCTGGCTGCGCACCGGCGACATCGGCCGGGTCGACGAAGAGGGGTTCGTCTACGTCGAGGACCGTGCCAAGGACATGGTCCTGCGCGGCGGTGAGAACGTCTACAGCGCCGAGGTCGAAGCCGCGATCTACGAGCACCCGGCGGTGTACGAGGCCGCCGTGTTCGGCGTTCCCCACGAGCGCCTGGGCGAAGAGGTGGCGGCCGTCGTGTACCCGCGACCGGGCCTGGACCTGACGGTGGAGGAGATCCAGGCCCACGTCGGCGAGCGCCTGGCGCCGTTCAAGGTGCCCTCCCGCATCACCATCGTGGGGGAGCAGCTGCCCCGGAACCCGGCCGGGAAGATCCTCAAGCGCGAGCTGCGGGACCAGATGGCCGGCGAGGCGTAGGCCAGCCAGGGACGCCCACGGGGCTACTCCTCGAGCCACACCTCGACGAAGCGGGCGATGGCGCTCGGGTGGCCGTTGCCGCGCGTGCCGTCGGGGAAGGTCCACCCCGGCACGTTCTTCACCGCGTTGCGCACGCCCACCATGGTGGGCGTGCCCACGCCGAAGCTCACCGGCACGTGCTCGTTGATGATGAGCCCGATCTGCTCGACCAGCTCGTAGCGCTCGTCGAAGTCGGCGGTCCGCTTGAGCTCGTCGACCAGCCGGTCGATCTCCGGGTGGGTGAAGTTGGTGAAGTTGAGGATCTGGGTCTCGGGGTCGTCGAAGGCGTTGCCGAGGGTGGTGGCGGGGTCGTCCTGGCTCCCCACCCGCCAGCAGTTGACCTCGTACTCCCCGTTGATGCCGTCCTGGATGTGGGCGGCCTGTTCGACCTGTGCAAGGTTGATCTCGAGGCCGATGGTGGCCCCGGCCCCCTGCACCAGCTGGGCGATCTCGATGAGGCTGGGGTCGGGCGGGCATTGGTACTCGAAGGTCACCGGCTCGCCGACCGCCTTGCCGTCGGAGCGCTCCGGGTCGTTCTTGTACTCCTCCACCAGCTGGGTCGCACCATCGGGGTCGTAGGAGGGGTAGGCGTCGGCCACCCGCTGGGACCACCACGGGCTGTCGGTGCTGAACCACTGGGTGGTCTCGTCGACCAAGCCGTCGTCACCGAGCACGGCGGCCACGTCGTCGGCTTGGAGCGACATTGCGAACGCCCGCCTGATCCGGACGTCGTCGAGTGGCGGGACCAGGGTGTTGAAGATGGAGGCACCGGTCAGGTTCTCGGTGGAGAGGTGGGCGGTGTAGCCGTCACGCTCCATCACCTGCTTGATGGCCGAGCCCCGGAGCGACTGCATGGCGTCGAGGTCGCCGGAGAAGAGGCTCTGCACACGCGTGTCCTCGTCGGGGATGGGTCGGAAGGTGATGCGATCGAGGTAGGGCAGGCCCTCCCGCCAGTAGTCCTCGTTGCGGACCACCACGAGCTGGTCGTCACGGGTCCAGCGCTCGAACTTGAACGGACCGGTGCCGACGGGACGGGATCCGGCATCGGCGCCTGCAGCCCGTGCCGCCTCGACCGAGAAGGGCCAGCCGATGGTGCCCTGGAGGATGTCCGGGAACGCAGCATTGGGCTCGGACAGCAGGTACGTGACGGTGAGGTCGTCATCCACCCGCATCTCGGTGACGGTGGCCAGCGTGCCGGCGGTGGTCGCTCCCTCGGCCTTGAGGTACTCGTCGAAGATCGTCTTGAGCACCTGGGCGTTGAGATCGGTGCCGTCGTGGAACTTGATGCCCCCGCGAAGGCGGAGCGTCCACTCGGTCAGGTCGTCGTTCTCCTCGATGGACTCGGCCAGGTACGGCCGGAGCACACCGTCTTCGTCACGCTGGATGAGCGGGTCGTAGAAGGTGAGGGCGACGGTCTGACCGCTGTTGGCGCCGGCGTACTCGCCGGGCAGCCAGCTGTTGGTCTCGGCCTCGAGCCCGACGACGATGGAGCCACCACGTACCGGCTCACCTAGGTCTTCGGTGGTGGTGGTGCGATCGTCGTCGCCCCCCGCCGTGCCACCGTTGCCGCCGTCGTCGCCACCGCAGGCGACGGCCACGAGGGCCAGCGCTGCGAGCAGCGCGACCAGTCGTGCGAATCCGGTGCGCCGGCGCACTCGCTGGACCTCTGACATGCTCTTCCCCCTCGTGTGACACGCCTGGCGTGGGGCGCGACCGCAGTTGCATCCTGATGGCAGGCGTGTCGTGGCTACCACCTCGGAGCATGCTCGCGCGTGATGGACCGTGACGGGCGGCACCCCACGGCGCTCCGGCTCGGCCGGGCGCAGCGCGAGCATGGGGTACCCGCCGCAAGGACGACCCCATGACGCACCCCATCCTCGCCGAGCTGACCGACGCCCTTGCCCCGGGCGTGCTGGTGCTCGACCCTGACGTGGTCGAGGGCTACCGGCACGACCGGGCCATGACTGCGCCCGCCGGGACGCCCCTGGCTCTGGTCCGGGCGACCTGCACCGCCGACGTCTCGACCACGGTGGCGGCCGCCGCCCGCCACCGGGTGGGGATCGTGCCACGGGGTGCGGGTACCGGGCTCTCCGGGGGGTCGTCGGCCGTCGATGGCTGCATCACCCTCTCCACCGAGCGGATGCGGGCGCTCGACGTCGATCCGGCGGCGATGCTCGCCACCGTGGGGCCGGGTCTCCTCAACGCCGAGGTCAAGGCGGCTGCCCGAGAGCACGGGCTCTGGTACCCCCCCGACCCCTCCTCGTTCGAGATCTGCTCCATCGGCGGCAACCTCGCCACCAACGCCGGCGGGCTGTGCTGCGTCCGCTACGGCGTCACCACCGACTACGTCCTCGGCATCGAGGTCGTCCTGGCCGACGGTCGCGCCGTCCGCCTGGGGGGCCGCACGGTCAAGGACGTGGCCGGCTACGACCTCAAGCGCCTCATCGTGGGCTCCGAGGGCACCCTCGGCATCATCACCGAGGCGACCCTGCGGCTGCGCCCCCTCCCGCCGCCGGTGTCCACGGTGATCGCCACCTTCGCCGACGTGGTCGCTGCGGGCCGGGCCGTCGCCACGATCATGGCCGCGCTGCGCCCCTCCGCCCTCGAGCTCATGGACCGCGCCGCGGTCGCCGCCGTCGAGCGGGTCCGACCGATGGGGCTCGACCCCGGCATCGGGGCTCTCCTCCTCGGCCAGACCGACGTGGGCAGCGGCGACGCCGGGCGCATCGCCGCCGCCTGCGAAGCGGCAGGTGCCACCTACACCGCGGTCACCGACGACCTCGACGAGGGCGAGCTCCTGATGGGCGCCCGGCGCATGGCGATCCCCTGCGTCGAGCGCCTCGGCACCGTCCTCATCGAGGACGTGGGGGTCCCGGTCCCGCGGATCCCCGACCTGGTGGCGGCGGTGGAGGCCATCGCCCAGCGCCACCGCACGTCCATCCCCGTCATCGGCCACGCCGGAGACGGCAACCTGCACCCCCTCGTCACCTTCGACGCCTCCGACCCCGAGGCGTCGGCCCGGGCCGAGGCCGCCTTCCATGAGGTGATGCGGGCGGCCCTCGAGCTCGGAGGGACGGTCACCGGCGAGCACGGCATCGGCTCGCTCAAGGCGTCCCACCTCATGGACCAGCTCGGGCCCGACGTGATGGAGCTCACCCGCCGGATCAAGGCGGCGCTCGACCCCCTCGGCACCCTCAACCCCGGGAAGTGGGTCTGACCCGCGCTCAACGTCGGCCGTCGATGACCGATAGTGAGGTGATGCACGAACAGCGCGCCACCCCTCCCGATCGCTTCCGCAACGCGCGCTCCCGTTCCCGCCGCAACCCCCTCGCGATCCCTCGGTGGGGACGTCGCCGGGGCGTCGACGCTCCGGCGCGAACCGTCCAGCGCCGCCCGGCACCCGGCGGCCGACTGCGCCAGGCCCTGGTCGCCGCGACCGTCGTGGTGATCGTCGTCGCCGTCGCGGTCCCCCTGCTGCTCCGCGGGGACGACCCGGCGCTCGAACAGGTCACCACCTCGGAGCTCCTCGCCCAGGCCGAACGGGGCGAGGTGGCGGCCGTGACGATCGACGACATGGCCCGCATCGCCGAGATCACCTACCTGGGCGACGACGAGCCCTCGGCCATCGCCGGGTACCCCAGCAGCTTCGGCGGCGACCTGACGACCGGCCTCGACGCCCTCGGGGTCGATGTCGACGCCGTCCCCTACGCCGCACCCACCCGCGTGACCGACCTCCTCCTCTCTCTGGTCCCCGTCGTGCTCATCCTCGCCTTCCTCGCCCTGTTCCTGAGGAGCAAGGGAGGCCTCGGCGTGGGTCGGATGAACCGCAAGCGGTCGTCGGCCGTGGAGGTCCCCGACGTGCGCTTCAGCGACGTGGCCGGCCTCGACGAGGTGGTCGACGAGCTCCGCGAGGTCGCCGAGATGCTCCATGACCCGGAGCGCTTCGCCGGCACCGGCGCCCGCACCCCCCGTGGCTTCCTCCTCGAGGGTGCGCCCGGCACCGGCAAGACCCTTCTCGCCCGTGCGATCGCCGGCGAGGCGGGCGTCCCCTTCTTCTCCCTGGCCGGCTCGGACTTCGTGGAGACGTTCGTCGGCGTGGGAGCCAGCCGCATCCGCAGCGTCTTCGACCGTGCCCGAAAGCAGGGCGGGGCGATCATCTTCATCGACGAGATCGACGCGGTGGGCAAGGCGCGCAGCGCGGGACCGTCCAACGGGTCGACCGACGAGCGCGAGGGGACACTCAACGCCCTCCTGGTCGAGATGGACGGCTTCACCGGCTCCGGTGTGGTGGTCCTCGCTGCCACCAACCGGGCCGACACCCTCGACCCCGCCCTGCTCCGTCCCGGCCGGTTCGACCGCCGGATCACGGTGCCGAGCCCCGACCGAGGCGGCCGCGAGCGGATCCTGCGACTGCACGTCACCAGCCGGCGGGTCGCGCCGGAGGTCGACCTCGCCGGCCTGGCCCGACGCACCTCGGGCATGACCGGCGCCGACCTCGAGCAGCTGGTCAACGAAGCCGCCCTCCAGGCCGCCCGCGAGAGGTGCTCCGCCGTCACCGACGCCCACCTCGACGCCGCCCTCCAGGTCTCCATGCTCGGCCGAGCCCGCCGGTCGGCCACGGTGACCGACCGCGACCGCCGAATCACGGCCTGGCACGAGGCCGGCCACACCCTGGCCGCCCTCAAGCTCGAGGCCGCCGGGGACCCGGTGTCGGTCACGATCGTGCCGAGGGGAGTGGCGGGGGGCGCGACCTGGATGGACGGCACCGAGGACAGCTTCCTCACCCGTTCGGAGGCCGAGGCGTCCCTGGTGGTGAAGATGTCGGGCCGTACCGCCGAGGAGCACCTCCTCGACGGCGACCACACCACCGGCGCGGCCGGCGACTTCCAGGCCGCCACCACCCTTGCCACGCGCATGGTGGTGCACTACGGCATGAGCGACCTCGGCGTTGCCTTCCGGCAGCCGGAGCGCCTCGAGGGCAGCGAGGCCGAGCGGGTCGCCGGCGCCGTCGATCGCATCCTCGACCGGGCACTGATGGCCTCCCGAGACCTCCTGGCGGAGCACGGCGACCTGCTGGACGCCATCGCCGAAGCCCTCCTCGAGGAGGAGACCCTCGCCCTCACCGACCTCCGGCGCCTGGAGGCGTCGACGACGGCGTCACCGACCTGACCGGTCAGGAGAAGAAGAGCCGCGTGACCCAGTCGGCGACCACGGCCGGCTTCTCCCCGCCCTCGACCTCGATGGTGTAGGTCTTGGTGACCTGCACGCTCGAACCCTTGAGCTCGACGCTCTTCACCGTGCTCGACGCCCTGATCCTGGAGTCGACCTTGACGGGGCTGACGAAGCGGACCTTGTCGAAGCCGTAGTTCATCCCCATGACGATCCCGTCGAGGCGACCGACGCCGCTCGACGGCACCGAGCCGGCGAGGTGGGTGAGCATCGACAGGGTCAGGAAGCCGTGGGCGATGGTGCTGCCGAACGGCGTCAGCGCTGCGGCCCGCTCGGGGTCGACGTGGATGAACTGGTGGTCGTGGGTCAGGTCGGCGAAGCCGTCGATGAGCTTCTGGTCGATCACGAACCAGTCGCCCGTCCCCTCGTCGGTGCCCTCGGTCTTCTTCAGCTGCTCGTACGCGTTCTCGGCGTTGCTGGCCATGCCGGCTCCCAGATCTCGGTGGGGGCCTGTGCCCCCGCTCGACCCGGACCGTACCGATCTCCCGGGGGAGGGCACAACGCAGGTCACCCGTCGGTGATGTCGACCAACCGGTAGCGCCAGGCCTGACCTTGGCCCACGGCGCTGCAGGTGAGCACGGCGCTCTCGGCTCGCTCCCTGACCACCTGCACGATGATCCTCCGCCCGTCGGCACCTGCGAGGCAGACCTCGGCCGACCCGGCGCCGCCGGTCACGCCGGTGACCGTGAGGCCGTCGATGCGGACCTCGTCGAGATGACGGCGGGCGAAGATCTCCGCTGACTGGACCAGGGGCGGGAGGCACGACCGGCCGCGGTAGTGCTCCAGGTCGATCACGCCCGCCTCGTGCCCCCGCACGAGGGCGGCGGCACTCTCGGGTGCGACCCGCCCGTAGTAGGTACCGGTGGGGAGGCAGACCAGGTTGGCGGCGAAGCGGTCGCCGCCCAGGTGGGACGACTCCCACACCTCCGCCACGCCGGCGTCGTCGAGCGCACGCACCACGGGCCGGCCGAGGTCGGCGCAGCAGGCGTCGTGGCGCCCGTGGGTGCACACCAGGTGGACCGAGCTCGGCCCGGGCTCGCCGAGGCCCGGCGGGTCGTCGGCCGCCACGGCGTGGAGGTCGAGGTCGAGCAGCTCCCGGGGGTCGGCGAGGTCGAGCTGCTCGATCCACTGGCGGTCGGGCGCCGTCCGGGCGACGTAGACGCGCCGGGTCGCGCCGCGCCGCCATCCGGGCCGCCGGACGAGGAGCACGCGGACGCCAAGGCGGCGGGCCATGGACCGAAGGACGTGGCCGACCTCGGCCGGCAGGCGGCTCTCGACGACGGCCTCCCTCCCCCATGGTCCGGGCTGCTCCACGACCAGCCACCGCTGCACGCGGGACGCGGTGCCGTGCAGCGCCTCGTCGCGGTCCCGGGAGAGGAAGGCGCAGCGCGGGGCGTCAGCCACCAGGCACCGTGACCAGGACGCCCTCGCGCACCAGGCGGCGCACCAGCACGAGGCGGCTGCCGGCATCGAGCAGGTCGGCGAGGTCACCGACCGGTCGGGTTGAGCCGTCGAGCAGGCGGTCGAGGGCAGGGGCGAGGGCGGGGGGCAGGTCGATGCGGCGCTCACCGAGGGTCACCACCAGGCGTCCGTCGTCGGCGTCGCGCAGGATCGGCGACGACGGCCGGAGGCGAACCTCGGTGGTGTCGTCCAGCGCCGCGAGGCCGGCGAGCTCGGCGAGGTGGCCACCCAGCAGCGGGTTCCGCGCTGCCCAGAAGCGCTGCCCGAGCTCGTCGGCCACCGCCGTCGGGTCGACGTCGTCAAGCCACCGGCGCAGGTCGGCGACGACGCCCGCTACCTCGGCGGCGGCAAGCGCTGCGTCGCCAGGCCACCCGGGGGTCAGGGTCCTCCGGAACCGGGCGTCGTCGGTGGCCCGATCGACGAGTCGACGAAGGACATCGGCGGCGGTGGTCGCCAGCACCCCGACCGTCAGGTGGAGCGACACGCCCCGCTGAGCGCTCGCCGAGTGCACGAACCCCCGCGGCAGGTAGAGGACGTCGCCCGGCGCCAGCGAGGCCTCGAAGAGCACCGGTTGCGCCGCCGCCTCGGCGTGGTCGGAGCGCTGCCGCGCCAGCGGGGCCCGGGTCACGGGCCTGCGCACGGTCCAGTCCTTGGTGCCGTGCACCTGGAGGACGAAGACGTCGTGGGTGTCGTGGTGGGGGGCGAGCCCCGTCGCCCCACCCGGTGTCAGGTAGGCGTTGGCCTGCACGGCGTGCCCCAGCTCCACCTCGAGGTCCCGGCACAGGGCGCGGACGGCCGGCCACCAACGGTGCAGCGACTGGAGGACGATGGTGGCGCCGCCGGCGAAGAGGTCGAGGGCCCGCGCAGGGTCGAGCAGGTCGTCGATGGAGGTGGCGCCCGTGCGCGCCCGCCGGGTCCAGGTCGACGGGTCGACCACGTCACCGGCCCGGACCAGGCGGACGGCCGGGCGCCGGAGACCGCCCCCGGTGATGGCGGTGTCGACGTCGGCCAGCGAGAGGAGGTCGTCGAAGGCCTGATCGTCGCGCCAGCGGTGAGGCGCCTCACCGAAGCAGCCGGCGACGAAGGCCTCGACGTCGCCGACGCAGCGTCCCAGCGCAGAGGTGGGCGCGCTCAGGAGTCGGTCTGGTCGGCGTCGCTGTCGGAGGCGTCGTCGTCGTCGTCGGTGTCGGAGGCGTCGTCGTCGGTGTCGGCCCCGTCGGCGCCGGTGTCGGTGGCGTCGTCGTCGCCCCCTGCCATGGTGGTCCTCTGCCACTCGGTGCGGATGTCATCGTCGGACAGTCCGGTGATCACGTCGGCCATGGGGTCCCTTTCGGTCGGCTCGTCGGACTCGCCCATGACGGGCGCCCGCGGTCGGGCTCACCCTACCCAAGCCACCCGCTGGTGAGCCCGAAGCGCGGAGTCGACCACGGAGGGTGACGAATCGACTTCTTGGTCAAGTTCTCGCCCGATCCCGCCGTTGCGTTGTCATGAGGAAGATGCGAGCGCGGGTTGCGAGGGCACGGGCAGCGTGGCCGGCGTGGAAGGAGGTCGTGGAGGTCTCCCGCCTCCTGTCGTGGTTCGCCCTCCTCGCCTACCTGGCGGGCACGCTGGTGGCCGAGCTGCTGGGGCTCGAGAGCTTCTTCGTCCGGGTCGTCGTGATCGCCGTCATCCTCCTCCCCCTCTTCGCGGTGATGGAGATGGCATTCGTCGGCCGTCCCCTCCAGCGCTCCATCGCCGCCTCCGACTCCGAGACCGCCGCCCGCGAGGAGAAGCTCGTCACCGAGGCCCGCCGCCAAGAGCTCGACGGCCGCCTGCACCGGGCCCTCGAGATGGCCGACGGCGAGGACGACGCGCTCGCCGTCATCACGCGTGCGTTCGGCGTGGTCAACGCCACCACGCCCGCCGAGCTGCTCCTTGCCGACTCCTCCCGCGCCCATCTGCACCTGGTTGCGTCACACCCCGAAGGTGGCAACCCCGGCTGCGGTGTCACCTCCCCCCACGGCTGCGCTGCGGTCCGCCGGGGCCAGACCCTGGTGTTCGGCTCAGGCGAGGAGCTTGACGCCTGCCCGCACCTCCGTGGTCGACCCGGGGGCGACCGGGCGGCGGCCTGCGTCCCGGTGACCATCCTCGGCAACACCGTCGGGGTCCTCCACGCCACCGGCCCCGCCGACCGGCCCCCCGACACCGAGACGATCATCGGCCTCGAGACCATTGCCAACCAGGCGGGCGCCCGCATCGGGATGATCCGGGCCCTCGCCCGCTCCGAGGTCCAAGCCGCCACCGACCCCCTCACCGGCCTCCTGAACCGTCGCAGCCTGGAGGACGCCGTCCGCGAGCTCACCCACGAGGGCCACGGCTTCGCCGTCGTCATCGCCGACCTCGACCACTTCAAGCGGCTCAACGACACCCACGGTCACGACGCCGGGGACCGTTCCCTCCGCCAGTTCTCGACGGTCCTCGCCAGGTCGCTGCGACCCGGTGACCTGGCGTGCCGCTACGGCGGCGAGGAGTTCGTCCTGGTCCTGCCCGACTGTGATGCCGACGGAGCGGTGTTCGTGGCCGAGCGCCTCCGGGAGGCCCTCGCCCTCGCCCAGGTCGACCAGGGAAGCATCGGCTTCACCGCCAGCTTCGGCGTGGCCGCCGGCGTCTGGGGCGACGAGCTGCCCGACCTGATCACCGCGGCCGACGGCGCCCTCTTCCAGGCCAAGCGCGACGGGCGGGACCGCGTCGTCATCGCCAACTCCTCCTCAGCAGCCGCACCCGAGTCCTAGACGAGGCTGTCGGCCCAGGCCCGGTGGAGGGCGGCGTACCGGCCGCCGCCACCGACCAGCTCGGTCGGGGATCCGTCCTCCACGACCTCCCCCTGGTCGAGCACGACCACCCGGTCGGCGATCTCGACCGTCGTGAGGCGGTGGGCGATGATCACCGCCGTCCGGTCTCGCAGCAGCGTCCGCAGGGCGTGCTGGACGAGGCGCTCCGATGGCACGTCGAGCGACGAGGTCGCCTCGTCGAGGATCAGCACGGCCGGGTCGGCGAGGAACGCTCGAGCGAACGAGACGAGCTGGCGCTGGCCTGCGGAGAGCCTGGCGCCCTTCTGGTGGACGTCGCTGGCGTAGCCATCGGGCAGGACCTCGATGAAGGTCGAGGCGCCGATGGCCGTCGCCGCGGCCACGACCTCGTCGTCGCTGGCGCCAGGGCGTCCGAGGCGGATGTTGTCGGCCACCGTCCCGGAGAACAAGAAGCCCTCCTGGGTGACCGTGACGACCGCCCGGCGGAGGTCGTGCTCCGCGAGGTCACGCAGGTCGTGGCCGTCGAGGAGGACCCGCCCGCCGGTGGGGTCCCAGAAGCGCGCCGCCAACCGCGCCACGGTGGTCTTGCCCGCACCGGTGGCCCCCACGAGCGCGACTGTCTGACCAGCCGGGATCTCGAGGTCGAGGTCGGGGAGCACGGTGGCGTCGCGGTAGGCGAAGCGGACTCCCTCGAAGCGGATCTCGCCGGCCGCATGCGCCAGCGGCACCGGGAGGGTGGGCTCGGGCACCCCTGGCGCCTCGTCGAGGACGCCCGAGAGCTTCTCGAGGGCAGCCGACGCCGCCTGGAAGAGGTTGTAGAACTGGCTCAGCTCCTCCATGGGCGCGAAGAAGCGCCGGACGTAGAGGAGGAAGGCAGCGAGGACGCCGACAGTGACGTCGCCGTCGAGCACCCGGAAGCTGCCGTAGAGGAGGACCAAGGCGGTCATGAGGCGCCCGATGCCCTGCACACCGGGCCCGTAGAGCGCCCCCAGGCGCTGGCTCCAGAGGTTGGCCGCCCGGTACCGGTCGTCGAGGTGCTCGAAGATCTCCTGGTTGCGGGGCTCCCGGCGGAAGGCGTGCACCGCCTGGATCCCGCCCAGGCTCTCCACGAAGTGGACGATGACCAAGGCGACCGCCTCGCGGGTCTCCCGGTAGGCCCGCTCGGCGTGGCTGCGGAACCAGCGGGTGAGGGCGATGAGGACCGGGAAGGCGGCGATGATCACGAGCGCCAGCTGGAGGTCGAGCAGGAGGAGGGCAACCCCGATCCCGACCATGAGCAGCCCCGAGGAGATGAGGTTGATCAGTCCGTGACCGAGGAGGTCGGCGATCGCCTCCACGTCGGAGGTCTGTCGCGAGATGACGCGACCCGAGGTGTAGCGCTCGTGGAACGAGATGCTCAGGCGCTGGAAGTGGGCGAAGAGGCGCAGGCGGATCTCCAGCACCACGTCCTGGCCGACCCGTCCGAGCATGAGCAGGAACCCGTTGAACGCGACTGCACCGACCACGGTGGCGAGGCCGATCCCGGCCACGACGATCAGGAGAGGGCGGAGGCTGCCGTCACCACCGGGCAGCAGCGGCGGGAGCCCGTCGTCGATCCCACGCTGGATCAGCCACGGGAGGGCGAGCTGGCAGAGGATGCTGAGGGCGATGAGGGCCGACGAGATCACCAGGGCGCGGCGGTGCGGGCGGACGAGGTCGGTGAGGAGGGCTCGGCTGCGGCTGCGCAGCAGGCCGGCCAGGCCACCGGTGACCTCCTCGACATCGTCGACCTTCACGCCGCGCCAGGCGTCGACCGCCTCGTCGCCGGTGAGGTCGAGGGGCGCGTCGGGCGCGACCTCGTGCACCTCGTCGGGCTCGCCGGTGCCCCAGCCCAGCTGGTCGCTCCCCTGCCCGCTCACGCCGTCGCCTCCAGGTCCTCGGCTGCCTCGCTCAGGACGGCCCGGTAGCGCGGCTCCCGCTGCAGCAGGTCGTGGTGGTCCCCCACCGCCACGAGCCGGCCGTCGTCGAGCAGGATCGACCGGTCGGCCAGGGCCACCGTCGAGGGCCGGTGCACCACGAGGAAGACCGTGCTCTGGGCGAGCAGGGGCCGCAGGGCAGCCTGGACCAGGCCCTCGGTGTGGACGTCGAGGGCCGACAGCGGGTCGTCGAGGACGAGGACCGGCGGGCGTCCGATGATCGCCCGGGCCAGGGCCAGGCGCTGGCGCTGGCCACCCGAGAGCGACAGCCCCTGCTCGCCGATCCGGGTGTCGAGCCCCCACGGGAGGTCGAGGGCGAAGCCGGCCTGGGCCACCTCCAGGGCAGCGAGGACGTCCTCCTCGCTGGCATCGGGCTGGCCCATCAGCAGGTTCTCCCGGACCGAGGCGGAGAACAGCGTCGGCTCCTCGAAGGCGACGCCCACGCTGCGGCGCAGGCTGCGGATGGTGAGGTCGCGCAGGTCGTGGCCGTCGAGGGTGATCCGACCCGAGGTCGGGTCGTGGAGCCGGGTCAGGAGCGTGACGAGCGTCGTCTTGCCGCACCCCGTGGCCCCCACGACCGCGATGGTCTCCCCGGGCGCCACCTCGAGATCGATGCCGGCCAGAGCCGTGCGCTCGCTCTCGGGGTACCGGAACCCCACTCCCTCGAAGCGCACCGTCCCTCGCACCACGTCGAGGTCCTCGGCACCGGGGGCGTCGGCCACGGCCGGCTCGGTGTCGAACACCTCGTAGACGCGCACCGCAGCGCTCTCCGCCTCGCCTGCCATGGCCATGATCCACGCCAGGAGCTCGAGGGGGAAGGTCAACATGAGGACGTAGGAGACGAAGGCCACGAGACCCCCGAGGCTGAGGCCGCCGGACCCGACCGCCAAGACGCCCGCCAGCAGGATCCCCGTGAGGGTGAGGTTGGGGACGATCCCGAGCAGCCACACGAACTTGGTGTGGAGCCGGATGCGCTCGATCTGGGTGTCGTGGATCTCCTGGCAGCGCTCGGTGTAGGCGGCGTGCGCCTCACGCCAACGGCCGAAGGCCTTCAGCACCCGAAGCCCACGGGCCCCCTCCTCGATCGAGGTGGTGAGGTCGCCGGTCTGGTCCTGGATGCGGCGGACCACCGCGTGGTAGTCCCGCTCGAAGCGCCGGCACAGCACCAGCACCGGCACCGCCGCCGCGAAGGTCAGCAGCGCCAGCGGCACGTGGAGCGTCATGAGGACGACGAAGATCGCCACCACCTGGATGGTGATGAGGACGAAGAACACCGCGCCGAAGCCCACGAAGCGGCGGATGATCGCCAGGTCGGTCATGGCCCGGGAGAGGAGCTGGCCCGACTGCCACCGGTCGTGGAAGCCGACGTCGAGGCGTTGCAGCTGGGCGTAGAGGTCGTCGCGGAGTCGGGTTTCGATCCCGGTGGAGATGATGGCCAGCAGCGTTCGTCGCACGAACGCGAGGAACATCTCTGCCACCGCCAGCCCCGCGGCGAGGGTCGACCAGCGCACGACCGCGCCGCGGTCGCCGTCCTGCAACGGCCCGTCGATCACCACCTTCACGATGAGCGGAAGGGCGATCATCGAGGCGGAGGAGATCATCGACGTCACCACCACCACGACCATGTGGGGGGCATAGGGCCGGAGGTAGGGCGCGGTGCGCACGAGCGCGCGCGGTCGTTGTCCTCCGTTCGCCATGCCGCCAGCATGCCCAACCGCCGGCCCGATGTCCCATCCATTCCGTCGGATCGGACTCCCGACTCTGGGGGATGGTGCCGCGGCCCCCTCAGCGATCGTGGCGCGAGAGCGGGAGCTCCACCACGAAGTCGGAACCTCCACCGGGTGCAGGGCGGTGCGAGAGCTCGCCACCGTGGGCCCGAACGATGCCCCGGGCGAGGTAGAGCCCGAGGCCGGTCCCCTTGGTCCGCCGGTGGGCCCGGCCGAACTTCCGGAAGATCAGGCCGCTGAGCTCGGCCGGGACACCGGGCCCGTCGTCGACCACGTGCACGCTGAGGGTCTCCGGCCCGACGGTGCCGTGGACCCGCACCGCCGTACCCGCCGGCGTGTGCTTGAGCGCGTTGGAGAAGAGGTTGGCGAACACCGAGACCAAGCGGTCGGCGTCACCGTCGACGGTGGCATCAGGAAGGTCGACCGCAACCAGGCCGTCGGGCAGCTCCAGCGAGGCCTGGGCGTCGTCGACCACCTCGCGGATCCCCACGGGTGCTTGGCTGATCCGCAGCGTCCCCGCATCGAGCGCGGCGACGTCGCGCACGTGGTCGAGTGCGGCCGTCGCCCGCCGGGCGGCACGCAGGATGGCGGCGCCCGACAGCGCGTGCAGCTCGGCGTCGTCCACGGAGGTGATCAGCTCAGCGTGACCGGTGATGACGGTCAGCGGTCCGGCCATCTCGTGGGCCATCTGGGCGAGGACGGTCGTTACGTCATCGGTGGCGTCGGCCACCTCCTCCGCCCCCGCCACCGGCCATGGGGTGGTTTCGGCCTCGTTCGACGGGGCGGGCGACTGGCCACCCGTGATCAGCGCAATGGCCTCGGGCAGCGGTAGCGGCCGGCTCCAGAGGTAGCCCTGGCCGATTTTGCAGCCCATGGCGACGAGCCGGCGGACCTGCTCCTCGTCCTCGATCCCCTCGGCGATCGTCTGGAGCCCCAAGGTGTGGGCCAGCCCGAGGACCGCTGAGGCGATCACCCCGTCCTCGGGGCGGTGGGTCATCCCGGCGATGAAGCTCCGGTCGATCTTCAGGTAGTCGAGCGGGAAGCGGTGGAGCCGGCTCAGGGAGGAGTATCCGGTCCCGAAGTCGTCGATGGCGATCTGCACGCCGATCCCCTTGAGCTGCCGGAGGGCAGCGGCGGCGGCGTCGGCGTTGGCGTTGGCGAGGGCCGACTCCGTCACCTCCAGGCAGATCCTCCCCGCCGGGATGTCGGCCGCCTCGATGGCCGAGCGCACGAGTCCGGGGAGGTCCGGATCGGAGAGCTGGCGTGGCGAGACGTTCACGGCGACGGTGAGGAAGCGCTCCGGGGCGAGCTCGAGGCAGGCCGTCACCAGCTGACACGCAGCTGCCATGACCACCTCGGTGATCGCGCTGATGAGACCGCTCTCCTCGGCGGTGGCGATGAAGTCGTCGGGCTGCACCATGCCCTCCGCCGGGTGGGCCCAACGGGCGAGGGCCTCGAAGCCCACGATCTCCCCGGTGTCGAGAGCGATCTCCGGCTGGAAGTGGGCCTCGATCTCGCCGCCGGTGATGGCACGCTTGAGCTCCACGACCCGGCCGTGCCAGCGCCGGGACTCCTCCTGCACGGCGTGGTCGAAGAGCTCGACCCGCCCCTTGCCTTCGAGCTTGGCCGCGCACATGGCAGAATCGGCGTTGCGGACGAGCCCCTCGGCTCGCGAATCGCCCTGGGAGAGGGCGACGCCCACGGTGGCCGACACCACGAGCTCGACCCCGTCGACCCGGAACGGCGCTGACAGCACCTTCAGGATCCGCTCGCTGGCGGCGTAGGCCTCGGCGGCATCCTCGAGGTCGTTGTAGCAGACGACGAACTCGTCCCCACCGAAGCGGGCCACGATGTCGCCCGCGCGCAGGACCGCGGAGATGAGAGCGCCCGCGGCACGGAGGACCTCGTCGCCGACCTCGTGGCCCATCCGCTCGTTGATGGATCGGAAGTCGTCGAGGTCGATGAACATCACCGCCGTCCGGCGGCCTGTGCCGGCGCTCCGGGAGAGGGCGTTCTCGAGGTGCTCGACGAAGATCCGACGGTTGGGCAGACCCGTCAGCTCATCGTGCAGCGCCTGGAAGGCCAGGTGCTGCTCGAGCTGGCGGCGCTCACTGATGTCCACCGACGCGCCGACGACGCCGTGGAAGTCGATCTCGTCGTCGTCGATGCGTTCGAGGGTGGCGTGCACCGGCACGACGGACCCGTCGACGCGGCGCGCCTCGTAGTCGCCCTCCCACCGACCGGTCCTGAACACGGTGCGCACGATGGCTGCCGCCTCGGGGGTCCCGCTGGGGCCGATGTCGAGCTCGACGACGGGCCGGCCGAGCGCATCGGCCGCAGGACGCCCGTACATCCGTCCGGCCTCGTCGTTCCAGTAGACGACGACGCCTTGGTCGTCGACGAGGACCACGGCGGCGGGGAGCCGCTGCAGGAGCCGGCTCTCGAGGCGGCGGGCGATCTGGCCGAGACGACCGGGTGCCGGGACGTCGGAGGTGAGGTCCACCCGGGCCCGGAGCTCTTCGGACAGGTCACCCACCGTCTTCTCATCGGCACCGATGGTCGAAACTGAAGGAAACCGGGCGCGCCACCGGCACGCGCCAGGAACCCGTGCCGGCGGGCCGGCGCCTCAGGACTCGTCGATCTCGATGGCGAACTCGGGGCAGTTGTCGGCTGCGAGGCGGGCGTCGTCCTCCCTGCCCGGGGCGACGGTGCCGTCGCCGCGGACCACGGCGTTGCCGATGTCGTCGCTCTCGAACAGGTCGGGGGCGAGCGAGTAGCAACGGCCGTGGCCCTGGCACTTGTCGTCGATCACGCGCACCTTCATGAGAACACCACCGGGAGGGAGCGGGGGCCGCGCACCTGGCCGCCGGCCCAGGTGACCTCCCGGCCCTCCTCGAGGGAGAACTCGGGGACCACGCGGAGCCACTCCTCGATGGCCACCCGGAGCTCCATGCGGGCGAGGTTCGAGCCTGCACAGCGGTGGATGCCGGCGCCGAAGGCGATGTGACGGTTCTTGGCCCGGTCGAGGATGACCTCGTCGGCCCGCTCGAAGACCTCCGGGTCGCGGTTGGCCGAGGGGAACGACAGGAGCACCCGCTCGCCCTCCTTCATCGGGCAGCCGTTGACCTCGGCGTCCTGCTTGACGACGCGGGCCATGGTGACCGGCGAGTACGCCCGCAGCAGCTCCTCGACCGCGAGCGGCATGATCTCGGGCTCGGCAACCAGGCGACGGCGGTCCTCGGGGTGTGTGGCGAGGTGCCACAGGGCCGAACCGATGGCCGACCAGGTCGTGTCGATCCCGGCGATCAAGATGAGCATGCCGGTGCCGAGGATGTGGAAGTCGGGCACGGGCTCGCCGTCGACCTCGGCGGCGAGCAGCTCGGAGATGATGTCGTCGCCAGGGTGCTCCTTGCGCTTGCCGAGCTCCTCGAAGAGGTAGGTGATGATCTCCTTGAACGCCTGCTGGCGCACTGCGGGGTCGGTGGCACCGATCTCGAGCGCTCCCCGCACCCAGGTGGTGAAGGTGTCCGACATGGAGTCGGGGATGCCGAGCATCTTGGCGATGATCCGGACCGGGATCTGCTGCGAGTACCCGACCGCCGCGTCGCCCCGGCCGGCCGGGAGCATCTCCTCCACCAGGCTGCGACACAGGTCCCGGGTGATCGGCTCGTACTTCTCGACCGCCTTGGGGGCGAACATCGGCAGGATGAGGCGCCGGGCCCACTGGTGCTCGGGCGGGTCGGAGGTGATCGGCGGGGCGGACACGTCGCCGCCGAGCGCCAGCATCATCTCCTCACCCTCGCCCCCGTCGTACTCGGGCGGCGGCGTCACCAGGACCTCCCGCGAGGAGAAGTGGTCTGTGTCGTGGGCCACGGCGGAGACGTCCTCGTAGCGGGTCGGCATCCAGGACCCACCCCAGCGCTCGGTGTGCGGCACCGGACACTCCTGGCGGAGCTCGTCCCAGATCGGGAACGGGTCGGAGACGTAGCGCGGATCGAAGATGTCGTAGTCGTCGGCCCAGCTGGGCGTCGGATCGGTCGTGGTCACTGCAGGCCCCCTCGGACGTGGTTCATCGCAGACCCTAGAGACACCGGGCTGGATCCGTCTCATCGTCGCGCACCTGGTCCTCCTCGCGCACGCGTGCCGCGGCGCCGGGGCCCGGAAAGGGACCTTCGGCCCTGGTCGGCGAGCGACCGGTCGCCGATGCTTCCCGCCGTGGACCTCGACCGGAACAGCCTCACGGTGCTCGAGCGCGACGAGTGCCTGCGCCTGCTCGCCGGAGCCCGCCTCGGGCGCATCGGCCTCACCTCGGGTGCACTGCCGGTCGTCCTCCCCGTGAACTTCTTCCTCGACGTCGACCGGATCCTCGTGCGGACCGGCTACGGCACCAAGCTCGAAGCCGCCTCCAGGAACACCGTCGTCGCCTTCGAGGTCGACGACTTCGATCCCTTCGACCACTCGGGTTGGAGCGTCGTCGTCACCGGCATGGCACGGGTCATCGACGACCCGGCCGAGCTGGAGGACCTGGCGACGACACCGATCCCGCGCTGGGCCCCGGGCGACGACGAACGCATCATCGCCATCTCGACCGAGATGGTCACCGGGCGACGGCTCGGCGTCTGACTTCGGCGCGATCAGGGGCGCCCAGCCGGCGGTGCGGCCTCTCAGTCCCGTGGGTGGAGCACGAGGAGGGGTGAGGTCGCGTCGTGGGCCACCTGCATGGCCACACTGCCCAGCACGGCGCGCTGGATGCCGGAGCGACCGTGGGTGGTCAGCGCGACGAGCGAGCCGGGCGACCCCGACACGTGGTCCGTGATCACCGTTGCGGGGTCGGTCCCGTGCAGCACGTCCCACTCGACGTCAACCTTGCCCTCGGCCTCCACCTGCCGGGCAGTGCGCTGGAGGTAGGCGCTCTCCACGAGGTCCCCCCGGCTGGTGGGCATCTCACCGCCGGTCGCCTGGACCAGCCACAGGGGAACACCGAGGGCTTCGGCCCACTCGGCGGCGGGCGCCAGCACCCGCTCGGCGAGGGATGAGCCGTCGAGGCAAGCCGTCACCCGGCCGAAGGTGAGGCGCTCGGCGCAACGGGGCCCCACCAGCAGCACGTGCCGATCGGCCCCCCGCACCACCACTTCGCTCACGGTGCCCAGGAAGAGACGTCGGACCATGCCGTGCCCGTGGGTCCCCATGCAGACGATCGTTCCCGGCACCCCCTCAGCGCGCTGCAGGATCACCTCGGCGGGGTCGCCACCGACCACCACCTCCCTCCCCGCCAACGGCAGGGACGTGCGCTCCCCCACCTCGCTCAGGTACTCCTCGAGTGCCTGACGGTCGTCATCTGACGGGACCACCGTCAACAGCTCGACCTTGACGCCTCGCCGTCGGGCCAGCGCACCGGCCGGACCGAGCGCGGCCTCGGCTCGCGTGGAGCCGTCGAGTGGGACGAGGAATCCGCTGATCATCGCATTGCCTCCTGGAGATCTGACACACCCTGAGGATGCGGCCCCTGGTGGGGCGCGGCCAGAGTCGAAGGTCACGAGCCCCAATGGGGCGCGCAGTCCCTTCCGATGACGACCAAAGACCCTGCCGGCACCCACCGCGCCAGGACGATGATGGGGCCATGACGACGCTCCTGGTCTTCCTCGTGCTCTGGTTCGCCACCGGCGTCGTCCTGGCGCTGGCCATGCGCCGCCGCGGCCACAGCCTGGTCCCGTGGCTCGGCCTCGGCCTCGGCTTCGGCCCCTTCGCGATCGCGCTCGCCGTCGATGCCGCCCACGGCGAAGGCCAGTACGGAGTCCAGCTGGTCGCATCTCCGGGGGCGATGGGTGGCGGAAGGGTCGACGTCCTGGTGGGCTGCGACGGCTCGACCCACAGCGAGGCAGCCCTGCGCCGGGTGGTCGACATGCTCGACGACCGCATCGGCCGGCTCACCCTCGCCGCGGTGATCGACTACGACGCCGCCGGCGGCGGTCCCCAGTGGGAGTCCGAGAACCTCGGGGCCCGACGCTCGCTCGAGCGGGCGATGAGCCAGTCCCCGATGCCGGTCACGGAGGCGATCGTCCTCAACGGGCGGGTGGCCGACGCCCTCACCGGCTACGCCATCGACAACGGCTACGACCTGCTCGTGGCCGGGGCCAGGGGCGCCGGGCTCTCCAAGGCGCTGCTCGGCAGCGTGGCGGCGAAGCTCTCCCGTGCCGTCAGCGTCCCGATCCTCCTCGTGGCCGAGCCGTCGGCACCCGTGGGGACCGACGGCGTCGCTGCGCACGCCTCCTGAGGCAGCCGTGGGTCGAAGCTCGTCTACTGCAACGAGGAGACGGCGGCCAGGGCGAGGTCGAGCGCCGCTCGGGGATCGGCGGCGGTGTCCACCGTCGTCGCCTCCGGCCACGGGTCGCGGTCCGATGCCATCGCCGCCCCGATGGCTGGATCGGCATCGGAGGCGTCGCCTCCCTGCCGGGCCCTCGCCAGGAGGCGGGCGGAGGTCACCTCGACCGGGGCGTCACAGCGCAGCTCGACGACGTCGCTGTTCGTGCCGGCGCCCGTCTCCCGCGCCCACCCGCGGTGGCGCGCCTGCGACCACGACGCGTCGAGCACCACGGTCTCGCCGGAGCGTAGGGCCGAGCCGGCACGGGCCAGCGCCTCCCGGTACGCCGCGGCGGTGTGCTCGGCCCGGTAGATCCCCTCGCCGTAAGCGGCGCCGGCGGGCTGGGTAGCGGGCAGGCCGGCGAGCTCCTTTCTGACCTCGTCGGTCCGCAGCACCACGGCGCCGAGGGCACGCCCGATCCCGGCAGCAAGGGTTGACTTGCCGGTGCCCGGCAGGCCACCGACCAGGACGAGTCGCACTCGGGCCGCCTCGAGGTGTCGACGCGCCAGGGTCAGGCGCCGCTCTGCCTCCTCCCCCGCGCCCTCGCCACCCTGGCCGGCCCGGATCGTCGCCACCTTGGCGCGGACCTGTGCCCGGTAGGCGATGTGGTGGTGAGCGAGCGACGCCGGCCACTCGTCACCGGCGGCGGCCCGATACACCTCGAGGAGGCGCGTACCGAGGTCCGGCCGACCGAGGTGCTCGAGGTCCATGGCCAGGAAGGCGACATCGGCGAGGCCATCGCCGTACCGGAGCTCGTCGTCGAACTCGATGCAGTCGAGGATCCGCGGGCCGTCGTCGAGGCAGAAGATGTCGTCGGCCAGCAGGTCGCCGTGGCCGTCGCACGCCCGACCGGCCAGGACCCGTTGCTCGAACAGCTCACTCCGGCCGGCGAGGTACCTCGCCGCGAGGGCGTCCACCCGCTCGACGTCTTCCGCGGGGACCAGGCGGCCAGCCTCCTTCCGCAGCACCGCAGTGTTCGCCGCCCAGCGGCCGGCCGCCGCCGCCGCTGCGGCCGCGGCATCGGCAGCTGGACACCGTTCGGCCCGACCGTGGAACGACGCCATCGTCCGTGCCACGGCATCGACCTGGTCGTCCACATCGACCCCGGCCGTCACGAGCGTCGACAGGCGACGGCTGGACGGCATGCGACGCATCACCACCAGGTGGTCGCAGAGCTCGCCCGACGTGCCCGTGACGTCGGCCACCCCCAGGTACACGTCGGGGGCCAGACGCCGGTTCAGCTCGACCTCTCGGCGACAGACAGCCTGGCGGGCCTCACGGGTCGTGAAGTCGAGGAATCCGAGGTCGAGCGGTTTCTTGAGCTTGTAGGCCCGGTCGCCGAGCAGGAAGACGACCCCGGAGTGGGTCTCGGCGACCGCGGGCGAGACGTCGACAGAGGACCCGTCGTCGCTCACCGATCCACCGCCACCTGGTCGCATCGCTCCTCCGGGCCCGCCGGCCAACGACGTCAGCCGAGGTAGACGTCGGTCATCGCCGGCACCATCCTGCGGCCCGTGACGAGATCCGTCGAGATCTCGATGATCCGAGCGCTCCCGTCGAGCATCCACCGGCCGACCGGGGTGGCTCGCAGCGCCAGCAGCTCGGCGGCATCGCAGATCGGCCGGGCGACACCGATGACCACCACGCTCCAACCCCGCTCGCCGCTGGGGTCGAGGTCGTCGGCCTCGAAGGCGACGACGGCCTCGGCCGTGGCTGCCTCGAGCTCACCGCCCTCACAGGCCCGCACGACGATCCGGTCACCGTCGATGAAGAAGCTGACCGGCACGACCGTCGGGAGGGCACGCGACGTGATGGCGACCCGCCCCACGGTGGCGGTGCCCAGGAGACGCATGCACTCGTCCCGACCGGGCACTTCGCGACCGTTCCTGTCGAGGTCCATGTCGCCATCATCCGCTCGGCGCCCCCGAGCGATCAGAGTCCAAGGTCCTCCCGGTGGCGCCGAGGGTCACCGCCCTTCGCACCTCCCGGGGCGGTCGCGACGTCCCGAAGCTGGGTAGGGGGTCTCCGTGAGAGAAGACTCCTCCCGCCGCCGCCCCGTCCTCAGCCGAGTGGTCAGCCTCGCCCTCGTGGCGGTGATGGTGCTCGTCGCCGCCGGCTGGGTGGTCGGAATGTTTCCTTCCATCAGCAACCCCTTTCGCTCGGAGCGGGTCGACCGCACCCAACCCTCGCTCCTGGAGGCGATCGGGGACCTGAGCGAGTACCGGGCGGCAACGGGCCAGTTCCAGGTCATCGTCGACGTCGAGGACCGCACCCGCTTCGTCCCGACCTTCATCCGGGGCGAGCGCACCACCTTCCTGGCGGGGGGCAACGTCGCGGCCGGGGTCGACTTCTCCGGGCTCGACGAGGACGCCATCGAGGTCAGCGAGGACGGCCGAACGGTGCGCATCACCCTGCCCGCCGCGGAGCTGGCCGATCCCGTGATCGAGCCCGAACGCAGCTTCGTCATCAACCGTGAACGCGGCGCTCTCGACCGGATCGGCTCGGTCCTCTCCGACAGCCCGACCTCGGAGCGGGAGCTGTACCTGCTCGCAGCCGACGAGCTGGCCGAGGCGGCACGTCAGTCGGGCCTCCGCGAGCGGGCAGAGCAGAACACCCGGGAGATGCTGGAGACGATGCTGCGCTCCCTCGGCTACGAGCGCGTCACCGTGGTCTTCAACGACCCGAGCCAGCGGAGCTGACCGACCACCTCAACGGCCCACGCCGTCGCCGCCGATGATCGCCCCGCCGGCGCGCAGGTCGGCCCGCAGGGCGTCCACGTCGACGGCGTGCACGTCTCCGCCGGGAGCGGCCAGCGCCGCGGCGACACCGGCGGCCTCCCCCGTCGCCATCGCCGCCGGGATCTCCTTGGTGGCCTGATGGACGTAGCGCGTGGTCGAGATGCAGCGCCCCGCCACCAGGAGGTTCGACGACACCGGCGTCCGCAGGCAGCGGTAGGGCACGTCGTAGACGACCTTTCGCCGGGTCCAGTGCCCGGTCTGGGCGACCGAGTCGGCAAAGCGGACGTCACCCTCCTCCTTGGTCAGCACGTGGTGGCCCACGAGCCGCCGGCTCTCGGTCACCCCGAGGAGCCGGGCGTGGTCGTCGAGCCAGGAATCGGCGAACCCGGGCGCACCGGCCCGCAGGGATTCGAAGGCGGCCCGGCCGGACACCCGTCCGGTGACGAGCGCCTCGGTCACCTGATCCGGGTCGCATGCGTCGACCCGGCCCTCGCCCGGACCCCAGGGGACGAGGACCCGCCCCGCCCCGGTGGTGCGGAACCAGAGCCCAGGCTCCCGCTCCGCCTCGTCCATGTCGACGCCGCCGACGCGGAACCAGAGGTGGGCCGGCGTGGCGACACGCTCGTGCTCGGCGCCGGCAGCCACGAAGACATCCCCGTCGCCGGTGGCGTCGACCACCACCGACGGACAGATGGCCTCGCGACCGGCCTTCGACTCCACCAGCACGGCGTCGATCCGCCCGCCCCCGTCGAGCAGGACGTCGGCGAACCAGGTGTGCAGGCGCAGGCGGACCTGCCCCTGGCCGAGCAGGTCGTGGGCCACGTCGATGAACGCCTCGGGGTCGAAGGCCACCGAGTAGCGCACGGCCTCCGGCGGGGCGCCCCAGACCAGGCCCCACCGGCGCCAGTGGTCGACGAGGGCGGGATCGTCACGGTTCCACTCCTCTGCCGACGGGAAGCGGGCGTGGCCTCCCGCCTCCAGCCGGTCCACCACCTCCTGGCAGATGCCGGCCACCACCTGGGTGCCGGCGCCGTCGTCCATGGTGAGCAGCAGGTTGATGAGGCCGAGGCTCGCCAGGCCGCCCAGGAAGCCGGAGCCCTCCACCAACATGGTGTCCGCCCCCCGGCGGGCGGCCGCGGTGGCGGCGGCGATGCCCGCTGCGCCCCCACCCACGACCAGCACGTCGGGCCGGGCGACCACCGGCACGTCGCGGGCAGGTTCCCGAACGATGTCCACGCCCTGCATCCTGCCTGATGACCTGATCGCGAGTTCTGACCACCCTCCCGGTACGATCGAGAACGAGCTTCTGCCTTGGTGCCGGCGCTCGGGTGTCGCACACGGTGCGTGCACCCTGACCCCACACACGCAGAAGGAACCCTCCATGACCACGCCTGACCGACCGCGCCGCCGGCGCCGCCCCGACCATGCCGGTCGCCCGTCGCGGCCCGCGACCGACCGCCACTCCGCCCCCGGCCGGCCCCGCGCCACCGCGACACCCACCCCTCCGGTCGTGCTCGACCCCGACGCCACCTTCGCCAGCCTGGGCGTCCCGACCCCGCTCGTCGCCGAGCTGGTGCGTCAGGGGATCGAGTCGCCCTTCCCCATCCAGGTGGCCACGTTGCCCGACACCCTCGCCGGACGCGACGTCCTCGGCCGTGGTCGCACGGGCAGCGGCAAGACCCTGGCCTTCAGCCTCCCGATGGTGAGCCGCCTGACCGGTGGGTCCCGCCGGGCCCGCCAGCCCCGCGCCCTCGTGCTCGTGCCCACCCGCGAGCTGGCCAACCAGGTGCTCGCCGTCGTCGCGCCGCTCGCCAACGCCGCCCGGCTGACCTCCACGGTCGTCTTCGGTGGTGTCGGCCAGAACCCCCAGGTCAAGGCGCTCGCACGCGGAGTCGACATCCTCATCGCCTGTCCCGGCCGCCTGGAGGACCTCATCGGCCAGGGTCACTGCGACCTCTCGGCCGTCGAGATCACCGTCCTCGACGAGGCCGACCACATGGCCGACCTCGGGTTCCTCCCGTGCGTGAAGCGCATCCTCGACCAGACCCCCGGCAACGGGCAGCGGATGCTGTTCTCGGCCACCCTCGACAACGGTGTCGACGTGCTCGTCCGCCGCTACCTGCACGAGCCCACCACCCACTCGGTCGACCCCGTGGTCGCCCCGGTGTCGACGATGACCCACCACGTCTTCTCGGTCAGCGCCGCCGACAAGCCCAAGGTGGTCCACGAGCTCGCCGCCGGCCACGAGCGCAGCCTGCTGTTCATGCGGACCAAGCACACCGCCAAGAAGCTGGCCAAGCAGCTCACGGCTGCCGGCATCCCGGCCGTCGACCTCCACGGCAACCTCAGCCAGCGCAAGCGCGAGCAGAACCTGGCGGCGTTCACCGACGGGAGCGCCCGCGTGCTCGTCGCCACCGACATCGCCGCCCGCGGCATCCACGTCGACGACATCGCCCTCGTGGTCCACGTCGACCCGCCGACCGAGCACAAGGCGTACCTCCACCGCTCGGGTCGCACGGCACGAGCCGGGGCGGGGGGCACCGTCATCACCCTGGCCATGCCCGACCAGGCCCGCGACGTGCGCAACCTCGCCAAGCAGGCGGGGATCCGCCCCAGCACCGTCACGGTCCAACCGGGAGCCGCCGAGATCGGCGAGCTCGTCGGCCCTCCGGCCCCCTACGTCACCCCCCCGGTGGTCGTCGACGAGCCGGTCCGCCAGCCTCGCGGGAACAGCGGCCGGCGAAGCGCCCGCACCAAGAGCACGACGGCCACGAGCGGCGCGCCCAAGCGCGGGGGTCGCTCCGGCGGCGGCGGTCGTGGGGGCGCCAACGCCCCCGCCCGGACCCGTGCCGAGCTCGCCGCCCGCGCCGGTCAGCAGCCGCCACGCCGCCGCTCGGGGCGCTGAGGCTCCGCCGTGGCCTTCGGCCAGCAATCGGGGCCTCCGGCCTCGGCCCGGCAGATCAAGGAGCTGCTCGGCCTCCTCCAGGAGGCCGGCCACGTGGACTTCCGTGACGCCCGGGGCCCGATGGGCTTCACCCAGCGCCAGGCCGGAGGGAAGTTCACCACCGACGAGGCGACGGCGTTCATCGACCAGCTGCTCCGGGAGGCCGAGTCGGGCGATGGCGAGGGCACGCAGCCCCCACCGGCGCCCCGGCTGACCAACAACGAGCGCGTCCTGCGCAAGCTCCCCGCCGAGATGCTCGCTGCGGAGCTGCAACGTCGGGGCTGGGTCGTCGTCGAACCCGGGTAGAGGATCGTCCCCACCGCTTACGCACCGGGGGAGATTCAGACCATGTCAGCGGGGCGCCGTCACCAGGTGGAGCGCTACGCTGAGCTGCTGAGGATTTCGGGAAGGGCGGCCGTGCCCGGTGCGACGACGACGATCACCGTGCTCGTGACCGACCTCGTTGGGTCGACCGAGTTGCTGCGCCACGGCGCAGAGGGATACGACGAGATCCGCCGGACACATCTCGCCGCCGTGCGCGACGCCCTGGGTGCCCACCACGGCGAGGAGGTGAAGTCCACCGGCGACGGCGTGCTCGCCACGTTCGTCAGTGCAGCCGACGCCGTGGCGTGCGCCGGCGCCGTCCAGCAAGCCGTCACCCGACTGCGCCGGCGCGACCCCCGTAGCCCGGCGGTCCGGGTCGGCGTGGCGTGCGGTGAGGCCACGCCCGAGGACGGCGACTGGTACGGGCCGCCCGTGATCGAGGCGTCCCGGCTCTGCGGAGCCGCCGAGGGGGGCCAGGTGCTGCTGTCCGGGCTGGTCCCGATGCTCGTCGGTGACCGCGGGAACCACACCTTCGCCCTCCTCGGTGAGCGCCACCTGAAGGGCTTCGACGCTCCCACCACGGTGGTTGAGCTTGCCTGGTCGCCGACTGCCGACCCCGACCAGCCTCCCCTCCCGCCCGCGGCCGAGCAGGCCGGTACTGGGTTCCTCGTGGGCCGCGACGCCGAGCTGGACGAGCTCCTCGGTGCCTGGAAGCAGGCCGCAGCGGGTGAGCGCCGGACCCTGCTTCTGGCTGGCGAGCCGGGGGTGGGCAAGACCCGCCTGGTCGGCGAGCTGGCCCGCGCCGCCCACGCCGAGGGCGCATCCGTGCTGTGGGGTCGCTGCGACGAGGAGGTCGCGGCCGCCTACCAGCCCTTCGAGGAGGCCCTGCGGCACGCGCCCGGCACCGAGCTCGGCGCACCGCTCGGCAAGGCCCGCCGAAGCGATCTCGCCCGGCTCCTCCCCGAGCTCGGTGAGGCGCCGGTCATCGACGCGACCGGCGTCGGCGCCGACCCGGAGGGCGAGCGCCTGCGCCTGTTCGACGCGGTGGGCCAGATGCTGGTCGACGTGACCGCCCACCGTCCCGTGGTGCTGGTGCTCGACGACGTCCACTGGGGGGCCGCGCCCGCCCTCCTGCTGCTGCGTCACCTGGTGCGTGACCCCCGCCCGGCCGCCGTCCTCGTCGTCGCCACATACCGGGACACCGACCTCGACCGGACCCACCCACTCGCCGGCGTGCTCGCCGACCTGCGCCGCGCCCCGGGAGTCGTGCGCCTCTCGCTCACGGGGCTCACCGTCGAGGGGACCGCCGCGTACCTCGACGCCGCCGCTGGGGAGGCCCTGGGCGAGCGGGGCGCCGAGCTGGCCGAGGCCATCCACCGCGAGACCGAGGGCAACCCGTTCTTCGTGGAGCACGTGCTGCACCACCTCGTCGAGGTGGGCGCCCTCGCGCAGGTCGGCGGCACCTGGACCGCCACGGGGGCCGTCGCCGCCATGGGGATCCCCGAGGGCGTGCGGGAGGTCGTCGGCCGGCGCCTGTCGCGCCTGTCCGACGCTGCCAACCGGGCGCTCGCCACGGCCGCCGTCGTCGGGCGCGAGTTCGACCTGGAGACACTCGAGGCCGTGCCCGACGCCGGCGAGCCCGACCACCTGCTCGACGCCGTGGAGGAGGCCGTCGCCGCGCGCCTCGTGGACGAGTCCGGCCCGGCGGGCCGCTTCGTCTTCTCCCACTCCCTCGTGCGCCAGACGCTGCTGGCCGAGCTGACCGCGGCGCGCCAGGCCCGCCTGCACCGCCGGGTCGGCGAGGCACTGGCGGCTCGCCCGGGGGTGCCGCCCGCGCTCGTGGCCCACCACCTCTGCGCCGGCATCACTGCGGAGTCGGCCAAGCTGGCGATCTCGTGGGCCATGCAGGCGATGGACGAGAGCTGGCTTCACCTCGCCTTCGAGGAGGGGACGGCCATCGGCCAGCGTGCGATGGCCGCGCTCGAGCTGGTGGACGACCCCTCCCCGGCACTGCGGGCCGACGTCCTGCGCGGCCTTGCGACCGCGGCGCAGTACGCGGGCGACGTCGACCGCGCGAAGGCCATCGCCGACGAAGCGATCGCCCTCGCCCGCGAAGCCGGCGACGCTCCCAGCCTTTCCCGGGCCGTGCTCATCCGGGCCAGTTGGGCCCAGGCCGGCGTGCCCGACCCGGTCGTCGGCGACCTCCTGACCGAGGCGATCGAGGCGCTGGGCAGCGACGAGCGCCTCCTGCGCGCGACGCTGCTGTCGGCCCGCGCCCTGTACCGGGCGGTGAATCAGAACCTGGGCGCGGTCGCCGCCGCCGACGCCGCCGAGGCCGTCGAGATGCTCTCGGACGCGGCCCCACCCGATGACGTACTGAGCGCCGTCTTCGTGCACGCCAGCGTCCTCCAGGGCACGCCCGGCCTCGCCGCCCAACGGGCCGTGCTCGATCACATGCTCGAGGTCGAGAGGCGTGCCCCCGAGGCCGTCCAGGTCTTCAACGCCTTCCCTCGGAGCCGGATAGAGGTGGTCCTCGCCGTCCAGGCCGGTGACCGGGCCGCGGCAGACCAGGCAGTCGCCGACTGCCTCGACGTCGCCGGACGCCCCGGAGTCGGGCGGCTCCCGAAGACCATGACCGCGATGTGGCAGGCGATGCTGGCGCTGGCCGAGGGCCGTTTCGATGACGCCGAGGAGCGGGCCGCTGTGCTGCTGGAAATGGCGCCCCACGACGTCAACTTCCAGAACTCCTGGGCGGGGCTCGCCTTTCGGATCGGCCTGGAGCGCGGCCAGGCCGCCGGCCTCGTTCCCATCGTGCGCGACGCCGTGGCGGGCACCCCCGACCTCGTCGCCCTCCAGACGCTGCTCGCCCGTGCCCTGGTCGCGTCGGGCGAGCACGACGAGGCGCGGGGGCTCCTCCGGTGGCTGACGGCGGGCGGCCTCGCCGCCGTGCCGCGCGACCTCCTCTTCAGCGCCAGCCTGGTCGACCTCACCGACACGTGCGCCCTGCTCGGCGACCGGTCGGCCGCCGCCGAGCTGCACCCACTCTTGCTGCCCTACTCCGGTCAGCTCCAGGTGATGGCGTGGGGCGTGCACTGCCTGGGTGCGGTGGACCGCTACCTCGCCATGACCGAGCTGCTCCTGGGCGAGCTCGACGCCGCCGACGCCCGCTTCGCCGCCGCCCTGGAGCTCGAGGAGTCCTTCGGTGCGCCCGCGCTCGCCACGCGCACCCGCCTTTGGTGGGCCCGTCTGCTGGCGGCCCGCAACGGCCCCGGCGACGCCGACCGCGCCGCCGGGCTCGCCGCCGAGGCCGAGCGCGTCGCGCGGTCGATCGGCCAGGTCGAGGTGGCCGACTCCGCCGCGGCCTTCGCCGACCGCGGGCCCTCGGGCTGACGGCGATCAGGGGAATCGGCCGCCGAGGATGGTGTGCAGGGCCCAGAGGAACGGCTCGGGCAGGGCGCGGGCGAGGCTGACGTTGTAGCCGACAAACGCCGTCCAGTAGTTGCCTACCCGGCGCCAGGCGCCTGTCGATCGGGCCCGGGATGGCTCTCATTAGGTGTAGGTCGCGAACGTCTAGGTGGGACGTGGTGTTCGAGGGTCGTTCGTGGCTCGACGGGACTCATCGACCATGGCGACGCTCTCGATCGCGGCCGACAAGCGCATGCACACCGCGTCGAAGATCGTGTCGTCGGAGAGATCACCTCGCTCCAGGTGGCGGCGGAGGGCGGCGAGGTGCTCTCGCGCCGCCGCCACGTGCTCGAGGTCTGATCTCCTCACAGCGGAACCAGGTCCGTGGCCGCAGCGCTCCAAACGTCGAGCTTCATGAGGCGCGTTGGGACCAGTTCGACACCCACATCCAGAAGTGCCGTCAGCTCACGCTCGACCTTCGCCAAGGCGATCAGCCCCATGTCCTCGGGGATCTCCACCGCCAGATCGATGTCACTACCGGGCCCGTCCTCGCCACGCGCCACGCTTCCGAACACCGACGCCTCCCGGATGCCCTGCCGATCGAGCACCCGCCGGATCGTGACCCGGTTGGCGGCGAGCAGGAAGCCGAGGTCGCTGCGAGGAACGAATCGACCTGCACGTTCGGTCACCACCCGGTGGACGTAGGGCTGGGAGACGGAGGCCTTGGCGGCGATCTCACGTTGGGAAGCCCCTGCCACGGCTGCCCGCACCATCGCAGCTTCGAGCCTCGCGCGCGCCAGCCGTTCACCTCTGGAGGCGCGGTCGAGCGACCGTCGGCACCGCGCGACGGCCGCCAATTCCTGCTTCACCGCCTCTCCAGTCATGACTGCCCCATTTCGATAACCCAGATTATCACCATGCGTATCCCACGCGCGTGATGCTGAGGCGCTCGCCCAACGGCACGCGTCGTCGCCGACGGCGGTGGTCACGCACATCCGGTCGCCGACCACCAGGCCCTGCAGTCGACGCCACACAAGCGGGACCGGGAACCGGTGACGAGCCCCGAGACGCGCCGCTCCCGGGACATCGCGAGCCGCTTGAGTGACCCGCAGCCACGCCCCGGACTGTTCGACGACGAGGGCGGTGCGCTCATCCCAACCGTGGAGGTGGGCGGCGTCGCCGAGGTTGACCCGGCCGTCCTCATCGAGGGTCACGACGTCGAGCACCCAGTCGGGGGCGGCCATCGCCGGGGCGACGGGCAGCGCGAAGGCCTCGGCGAGCGGACGGTTGTCGGGTACCAGGGGCGCCACCGTCGCCTCCTTCGCGGCGACGCGACGGTGACGGTGCTGTGCGGTGCGGGTGCGGTTGGAGACGGCCATCGGATCGACCGTCTGCAACCACCCCGGCGTGGCAATCGCGGCCGGATCCGGGCGCGGCGACGCCGCCACCGCACCGTCAGCGGTGCCTGGCGGCGGCTGTCGTCGAGGGCCTCATTGGCACTCGGAGCGGGGCTCGACCCGGGGAGTCAACTTTGACCCCCACCACCGGGATGGCTCCCGGAACTGCGTGTCGGAGGGGGGACTGCGACCCTCACCCCACGTCAACTCGGAGTCGGTCGGTCCATCGCGTCGACCTGAGGATGGGCGTCGGCCGACGATCTACTCCATCAGCCGGAACCAGTCACGGACGGTGAGGCGAAGTCGGACCACCTCATCCTCAGCGAGACCGCTGCAGTGAGCAATCGGTCCTCGAAGGGAGTTGAGACTAGAGATCACTTTCTCCACCGCCTTCTTGCTCGAGAAGAGCGCGCCGAACAGATCCCAGTTCGTCTTGATGATCTCGCCGAGCTCCCCAAAGGTGGTGTAGTCAATCAGGTCGACGCTGCGGGGAGTCATACCCGTATCGACTTCACGTTGATGCCGAGCCTCGGCCTCGGACTTGATGTTTGGTGGAATCCGTCCTACATCCCACCAGGCCTCGCCCCCATCGCCTTCAAGCGACTCAGCGACGATCCCTCGGATGGAGTTCTCGAGCGCATAGAAGGTCTCGTAATGAGGGGCCATCTCGGCTGCCTCGGCGCGCAAGGCATGGTCGAGTTGTGGGTAGTAGTCCTCGTCGGTTGCGACGGTCTGCACATGCGACCTGCGAAGGTCCACGGCGAACTCCCTCTCGACGCGGTCGAGCTCATGCTCGACCAGCTGATTCGACAGGAAGAACAGCTTGAGCACGTGCTCGGAAGGCGTCACCTTCACTGCAGGAGGTTCTCGCGGAGGCTCTTGAATATCGCATTGAAGACCGCCACATCCGAGGTCGACGGCAGGTGGAGATTGATCGTGTAGCCGACGCTCAGACCCGATGGGAGCCGAATCTCGTTGCCAGCAGCGGGGGGCTCACCGTCGGCGAGTCCATCGTCACCGCCATCCTCCGGAGTTTCATCGTCGCTGCGAACCGCGTCGAAGCTCGCGAAGGCCTGCAGAGCGCGGAACGAGCCGAGGATCGCACCAACCGTCGAGCTCCCAGTCTCCGCCCCTGTCACCTGAATGATCAGGTCCTTGAGCTTCTTGTCGTCGAGGTCGTGTGCGTACTCGTTCACTTCGTAGAGGGCCTTGTACCCCTGACGGAGCGCGTCAGCCGCGGCCATGCCGCGTTTCGTCGACGACCGAAACTGTTTGTACCGCTCTGTGGGAGCGCCGTCGCTTCCTAGAAAGCCCGTCCGCTTCAAGAACGGAATGACGGGCCGGGCGCTGCCACCGGTCATGCTGAGCTTGGTTGAGAGGAAGTCGTGAGTAAACCGCTCAGGCGTCGCCGCTGGCTGGATCTTCTCCAGCACCTTCGTGACGTTGCCCGAAGCTGTGACGTAGGGGACCTTACCTTCGGCCATAAGGGATTCTCCTTGAGTCGCTCGACCTTGGCCTCGACCTGACCCGATCTCCGATCCGCCGCGGCCTTCTACGTATCTTCCTCGACATCAAGCTCTCGATGCTCGCGGAGCTCCCGAACTGGAACATGCATGTCGATCGGAGTGCGGTCCACCACCGCGTCCACAAGTCGGCCGAGAAACCCACCGGCAGCCAGGTCGATCGGCACGAGGTCCTGGCAAATCACGACGCCGCCGTAGTCAGGGTGATCAGTCCACTCGGCGAGGACGAGGCAGGTGGCGTCGTACACGTCCTGGTCGTCGCGGAGCTTTCTCAGCATGTCGGTGACTCGCTCCAGCGTTCCCGGCTCGTCTGCCACGGTGGATCGCATCAGCATCAGGAAGCCCATTGAAACGAGTGGATAACGGCCGCGAAGGTTCTTTGCGTCGCCGTAGGACTCCTCGAATCGATTCGGCAGGTTGTTCCGGAACGAGGAGACCATGCTCTTGGTCGACACCAGGAGCTCGGGCCCCCGCGACCACTGAGCGATCAGCACATCGACCTGCTTGACGTAGGCCCGGCCGAGCACCCGCGCATCCGACGGGGCCACCGTCTTGTTGGCGAGCACGCGCGCCTCCGCTGCCGCCCGCTCCTTCGTCGGCAACCCGCGCAGGTAGAGAGCGAGATCGCGAGGCAGAACCCGCGGCTTCGTCAGCCGGGGCCAAACCTCGTCCTCGTCGAAGCCCGCTCGACGAAGCTCGTTCGCCGTCCAGGCGTCGATCGCCTTCGCCAGCCGGCCGGTCTGCGACTCGCTTCCAGCCTCGATCGGGATGGAGATCAGCGAGGCGAGGGCGTCGAAGTCGGGGTCGAACGTCCTGCTGCCATCGCCATCGTGGACCCATGGTGAGGTCGCAGGTCGCGCCGCGAGGACCTCGCCGAACGCATCCCAGAGCTCGTCCATAGTTGTCACGGGCTACGCGACCTCTGCACGGCGGCCGGTGGACAGCACGTGACGGTCGACGCCGTAGGCCCGGCAGGCGACGCCGGTCGCCGCCTCAACGTCGCGGTGTCCGAACGCCGTCACCAGCGCCTTGCAATCCGCCGGTCGAAGACTGGCGGGATCGGGCACGCGGATCCGGCGGAGGTATTGCGCCTGGAACCGGTAGGTGCCTCCGCGCATCTTCACGCAGTAGGCGCCGATGAACAGGTTTGCCACGTCGGAGAGCATCAGCCCGCCGAGCACTTCGAGGTCCCAGCCGGATGACGTGACGTAGTACAGGTTGTGGTGCGGGTAATAGTGGCCTTCGTCTAGCACCGGGTGAGCCGACGCCTTCATCTCCGGCAGCAGCAGCTTCGGCGTGGTGCGGAGCCCGGGAGTCATTCGATCGATCGTCTTCCACCAGCGATCGGGCGCCTTCGCGGCCGTGTGGCGAGCCTTGACCCGATCTCCGTTCTGCTCCAGGTAGGCGCGGAACCGCGGCCACTGCTTGATGTCGACGAGTCCGTCGTCGTCCCACGGATTGATGAGGTAATTGCCTGCCCAGGAGATC